>DASXUJ010000134.1 GCA_036504895.1 Syntrophorhabdaceae bacterium | reverse complement strand
TCCCCCCTTGCTTGGACCCGGGGGGTACTACCTCGCCCCTTTTTCCGCTGAGTTTTCTTCGCTACCCTGCGCTTAACGCACCAGGATAAACCACCAACACCCCTCCTTGGAGTTTAATTTGGATAACAAGGGCACGCTCCGGCGGCTTTGCTGCCGGAGCAAGTCAGAACCCGCCCTAGGGGGATAGGGAACACAACCTTTAGTAACACAGGCACACGAGCCTCCTCGACCGCGTTATATATGGTTATAGTGTGAACCCTGAGCTACTCCATAATGGTGGTCAATGCGAGCTCCCTCCTTGAACGCCCAAGGCCCCAATCCCTGCCGCGGCCGCCGAGTCCCCTCCGTTCTCCCGGCTTCCCCAGCGCGTGTAGCTCGCACCGCGAGCGAGAGGGGGAGGCTCCATGGGCTTTGCCCGTGGAGGGGGCGACGTGAGTCCCTCTGCACAATAGCGCGACGTGAGCCCCCATGCATAGTAGCGAGTCCCATGCACAGTACCAGCAACTCCCCCTTAATTCTGTTGACTTTACACGATATTCTGTGGTTAAGTGTTATCTTCAAATTATATTGGGGTGATTAAATGAAAAGAACCTTCCAACCTCACAACAAGAGCAGAAAGAGAACCCATGGTTTTCTTGTACGAATGAGAACGGCTTCAGGACGGGACGTGATCAGGAGAAGAAGGGCAAAGGGACGGAAAACGCTTTCGGCTTAACGCGGTTTTATACGTGCAGTGGGTAGTCCGGTGTCCCGAATTTTACCGCAGTTTATCCTTCATATGTAGGCCGGCGAGCCCATCCTCTTGACATGGCTTACACTCTCACAAAAAATGAGATATTGAAAAAGGGGGATTTTCGGGGTATAAAATGGGTGAAACGAGGCGAAACAACCCATTTCCTCCTTTTGGGAAAGAAGAATAAGGACCTGACGCGAAGGATCGCTATAGGTGTGCGCAAGAAGACAGGGTGCGCGGTCGTCAGGAACAGGATAAAGCGGCTGATACGGGAGTACTTCAGGCTTCACAAGGGGCTTTTCACGGAAGCTGCCGACAGCCTCATTAAAGTGAAGACAATGCCGCCCAAATTAAAATGGAAAGAGACGAGCGAAGAGCTCCGGCAACTATTATCGAACCCGAAAATTCTATAGTGAAAAAAGTATTCGTGGGTATGCTCGACGTATACGGATTCACTATTTCTCCATTCGTCCCCACCCAATGCAGATTTTATCCCACCTGTTCCTGCTATATGAAGGAAGCCATAGAGAAGAAAGGCGTGGCGAGGGGTATCTTCCTCGGCATAAAGCGGCTTCTCAGATGCAACCCCTTTTGTTCCGGCGGGTATGACCCGGTCAAATAACGGAGGTAATTGATGGACAAGAGAACCATGGTAGCGCTCGGATTGACCATAGTATTGATATTCTTCTTCCAGATGTATTTCACCCCCAAACCGGCGACGCAAGCCCCCCAGGCAACCCAGGCAACAGGGGAAGCGGCGAAGACGGAAGCCGCAAAGACCCCGGGCACGACGCCCAAGGCGAGCCTCCCTGGCGGACCTTCCGCCCCGGCCCAAAAGGCCGAGCAGAAAGCGACCCGGGAAATTACGGTGGAGACCGCGAAGCTGAAAGTCACCCTCACGGACCTGGGCGGCGCCATTTCGAGCGTAAAACTCAAAAACTATAAAGAAAAGGTGAACAAGCCGGACAGCAAGGAGATGATCGAGGACGTGAAGCCCTACGTCTATATCCCGAAGGTCTTTGCAGCCGTAACCGGCGATACGGGAAGCGACAGGACTCTCTTCACATCCAACCGGGATAAGATCGTGCTTACCGATAAGCCCGAGACTCTTGTCATGTCCGGGACCCTCACCGACGGGCGGGCGGTGAAGAAGACTTACACGTTTCAACCCGACGGGTACACGATCGATCTGAAAGTCGCGGTTGCCGGCGCCGATGCGATCAAACCGGCCATGGATTTTGCCATGGTGACGGGCAAGAACGAATCCTCCTATACCTTCAAGGGCCCTTTCTACCTTGCGGGCAATAAATTCGAACAGGTGGACAGTGTCGAAAAGAATGTGGACCTCGACAAGGCGTACAGGTATGTCGGACTGGACGACGGCTTTTTCGCCTTCATCTGGATTCCCGATGCCGGCTCTCAGACGCCCGCTACGCTGGTAAAGGGAGAGAACGCCATTCCCGTGATACGCCTTAGCCTTCCGGGCGGCTCCGCCTCGGGGAGGATGTATTTTGGGCCGAAGAACACGGAAATCCTGAAAGGCCTCAACGTGGGCGCCGAGAAGATCGTCGACTTCGGCTGGTTCGATATCATCGCGAAACCGATGATCATAGGAATGAACTATTGCAACAAGCTGACCCACAACTACGGCATCGACATCATACTCCTGACGATCCTTATAAAGCTGATTTTCTATCCCTTGAGCGTGAAGAGCTACAAGTCCATGAAGGAGATGCAGAAGACCCAGCCCATACTCGCCAAGCTCAAAGAAAAATACAAGGACGACAAGGCAAAGCTCAATCAGGAGATCATGGGCCTTTACAAGCAAAAGGGCATAAACCCCATGGGAGGCTGCCTCCCCATGGTGATCCAGATCCCCGTCTTCTTTGCCCTCTATAAGGCGCTCTCCGCTGCCATCGAGCTGCGTCATGCCCCTTTCATGCTCTGGATCAACGACCTTTCGTCTCCGGAAGACCTCTATACCCTCCACGTCGCCGGGTTCGACCTGCCTTTGAGGGTCCTGCCCCTCGTCATGGGCGTTACCCAGGTGATCCAGCAGCAGATGACCCCCACGAGCGTCGATCCCATGCAACAGAAAATAATGCTTGCCATGCCGATAGTCTTTACTTTCATCTTCTGGGGCTTCCCGTCAGGGCTCGTTCTTTACTGGCTGGTGAATAACGTCATCTCCATCGCCCAGCAGTACTACATCAATAAGAAGGTCTCCTAAAGGAGGTACCATGGATTTCGTTGAGGTTGAAGGGAAAACGTACGAGGAGGCCATCAGGAAAGCCTCCGCCGAACTGAATGCGGAGGAAAAGGATCTCGACGTGGAAGTGAAGGAGGTCGATACCAAAGGCATTCTCGGTCTCCTCGGCAGCAAGAAAGTGCGTATCATCGCGAGGCTGCGGGAAAAAGAGACGACGCCCGAGGAGTACGGCCGGCAGTTTCTTCAGGACCTGGCTACCCTCGTGGGACTCTCCTTCGAGACCAAGATCTCCCAATACGAAGACAGGATTATATTCCTCATCCAATCCGACAACGGCGATGTGCTGATCGGAAAGGACGGAGAGGCCCTGGAGGCGCTCCAGCACGTGCTGCGCCTCGCCATTGCAAAACGTTACAAACAGGGATTGAAGGTCCTTGTCGATATCAACGGGTACAGGGAAAAAAGAAAGAAGGCCCTCACCCTCATGGCCAAGAGAATGGCGGACAAGGCGAGAAGGACGGGCAAGCGGTTCAAGACGGACCCGCTCAACCCTTACGAGCGCAGGATCGTCCACTCCCTCTTCAAGCATAATAAGAATATTACGACGAAAAGCGAGGGCGAAGGCCACATTAAGAAGGTGGTCATCTCACCCGCCGGCCTGGCGAATGGAAATCAATGACACCATCTGTGCCGTTTCGACCCCTCCGGGAGAGGGCGGGATCGGCATATTGCGGCTGAGCGGGCCCCTGGCCCACTTCATATTAAGGAAAATATTCAAGACATCTAAAGGCGGCGGGACGTTCGAGTCTCACCGCCTTTATCTCGGCTCCATCATCGACCCTGACAATTTGGCTATTGTGGATCAGGCATATGCGGTCTTCATGAGCGGGCCCCGCACCTATACGCGGGAAGACGTGGGGGAGGTCTTTTCCCACGGTGGTTTCGCCGTTCAGCGCAAGATACTCTCCCTTATGATCGCGGCAGGCGCGCGGCTCGCGGAACCCGGAGAATTTACGAGAAGGGCATTCTTAAGCGGGAGGATCGATCTTGCCCAGGCGGAATCGGTGCTCGACGTGATCGAGAGCGAAACGGACGAAGAGCTCCGCTATGCCGTCGGGAACCTGAGAGGGGCGCTTTCCGGGCGGATCGGGATGGTGAAAGAGAAGCTCACGAACGCACTCGTGGAGACGGAAGCGCTCATAGATTTTCCCGAGGAAGACGTGGATGTGGACGAAGAGGGGATCGGGACGTATATGGAAGAGGCGCGGGAGGCATTAAAATCCCTCGTCGACTCTTATCATGAAGGAAACGCAGTGAGGCACGGGATGGAAGTCCTCATCGCAGGTCGCACCAATGTGGGTAAATCGAGCCTTTTAAACGCCCTCATCGCTCGTCAGAGGGCGATCGTTACGCCCATCCCGGGCACCACGAGGGATCTCATCGAAGATATGATCCATATAAAAGGCATTAAGGTGAGATTGGTCGACACGGCGGGGATCGGCCTTGCAAGGGATGAGGTCGAGGAAGAGGGCATGGAGCGGGTCAGGCGGAGGATACCGGAAGCGGACCTCGTCCTGTGGGTCCTCGACGGCTCCCGCCCGTACTCTCCTGAAGATGAAGAGGTGTACCGGACCATAGGTCGGAGGCCTTCCCTTGCGGTGGTGAATAAACTCGATCTCCCCCCCGTCCTCGATCAGGAGATCCTCAGGGAAAAGGGCGTCGATCCTATCTATATCTCGGCTCTTCAGGAACAGGGCACGGAGGAGGTGAAACAGGCGGTTTACACGCGGCTCATGGGGAGCTCCCGGCGCGGTAATAACGTGCTGGTCACAAACATCCGCCACCGTACCGGCCTTGCAAGGGCCTTGGAGGCGGTAGACAGGGCGATAGGGTCGCATAAGGGGGAGAGTCCAAAAGAATTCACTGCCTTCGATCTCCGGGAAGCCATAAACCTCCTGGGCGAGATCACGGGAGAGGCGTGGACCGACGATATCCTCCATGAGATATTCAGCCGCTTCTGCATCGGTAAATAACCCCCTTTTGTCCTCAAAAGTGGTGATCGGGTTATCCACAAAATTTGTGGAAAATCTGTGGACAAGTTGTAGAAGCACCCCCTCAACTCATGGATATCATTTGGTTTCGCTCTGACTGCCCAAGGGAGAGGCAGATTGAAAAATGTAATGATAATGACTACTTGCAGTTTCAGCGGTCCCCCGGAAATACCCGCCTCCCCCAACTTTACCGCCTCCTGTTTCGCCTCAATTATCAACAGGTTATGATCCGCCCTTTTTTTGGCCTCTCCTTACCCCTGTACTTACACGGAGTTGCGAAGGCCGTGGGCCGCCCTCCCCGAATGTGAATTATTCCTATTGGAATCCCAAGGCTTATTAAGCTTGACAATAGGGCAACTTTTTTATATCCTTATAGACTTCGGGGCCGTTAACTCAGGTCGGTAGAGTATCTGCCTTTTAAGCAGAGAGTCGCAAGTTCAAGTCTTGCACGGCCCATAAAAAACGTCCCTATCGTCTAGCCTGGCCTAGGACATCGGCCTTTCACGCCGACAACGGGGGTTCGAATCCCCCTGGGGACGCTCTTTTCAGAGCCGGTCCGGCAAAGAGACTCGCAGTCCCACACCCGCCTTTCCGCCATCTCCGGCAGTGACTCAATCGCGAAATCCTCAACGTAGCTTCCGCTACGCCGCTTTCAGGCGCCTACTTCTGGTTCCGGTTTCACTCAATCGTCCCAACCGAATCTGACGCAAATCCGGGCGCGGCCCTTTTTGCGACTCTCTTTGCCGGACCGGCTCTTGATCCAATATTCGGAGGAGCATAATAATACAGATTGCAACCACACAAAATGCTCTCTTTTTGTCCGGCATTTTGGGCACATTATTCTGATCGGCACAAGTCTCGCAGTCCCACACCCGCCTTTCCGCCATCTCCGGCGGTGACTCAATCGCGAAATCCTCAACGTAGCTTCCGTTACGCCGCCTAGAGCGCCTACTTCTGGCTCCGGTTTCACTCAATCGCCCCCACCGAATCTGACGCAAATCCGGGCGCGCTCCTTTTGCGACTCTTCTTACCGGACCGGCTCTTGATCCAATAGTTTCCTTTTCTTCAATGATTCTTCAAAAAGATCACAGGACCTGCTCAAGAAAATATGCGATATGAAAGCAGTTAAAGAGGATCGCGATCCTCTTTTCGATAAAAGCTAACCGGGACCGACAATACGGGTGATGAGTGATGCCGGTGAATGAGGATTATCTGATTAGTTTCATTAAAGCCTGGCTCCTTAGCTTCAGGCAGCCCGATCCATCGCAGCACCGGTTCCCGTTATATCGTCGGGTTCTTTGTCTGCCGGACTCCGTACTTCTCGCGCTTTTCGCCAATCATCGCTCCGCGGGATTTGAGCGTCATAATACCGGTCATCACGCCGAGAAGAAATTTGAGACCACCGGAAGTGCGGAGGTTTTGCACGATTCCTTTCGTGAGATGGCTCTTCAGCTCTCCCCCTCTTGGCTTCACGTTGGCGGCGGTATTTCCCCCGCGGCTGCTCTGCCCTCGCATGAACTCTGTAGAGTCGCCAAATGTTTCGGCCACTTCACTGCTTTGACGACGACGGTTATGCCTGCGGCGTGCCAGGAGCCATAGTAATCCCCCTGCGCCCGCGCCCGCAGCGGCATACCAGGCAGGATGGTCCTTGAGATTGCGCTCGACCCTTCCGCCCCACTTACGTGCATGAGCCACGGTCGTTTCGATCACTTCTATTGTTTTCTTAATCGTGGCTTCTTTCACCCTCTCCTTCACGTAGCGGGGTGAAATTCTTTCCTTTATCTCCTCTATCGTATCTCCCATTGAATCGCGGGTCAGCTCGATATCCCTCTTGATCTGCCCCGGCCGCTTATCGCTTGCATCGTTAAACTGTCTTTGCTTTTCCATCCCGTCCTCCTGGTCTCATTATCAAATCTTTGCCTTCACCCAGTCTTTATCTTCCTTTATAGATTCAATCGTCTTTTCCGGCCTGAACGTACGGGCTTTCAGATCCTTGATCCCTTTTTTCACCAGGACATATCCGGCACAAGATACCACAAGGCCTACAATGATCGCCGAAAGCCAGACAGGCACGACCTCCGAAAGACCCACTACCGCGGCCGCGAGAAACACGTAAAAAGCCGCATAAAGGACAAAACCTCCCACCACCAGGAAGATTACATCTTTTATTGCGTGCGGGATCGCTTCTTTCGCTTCGGCCTTCGCCAGTGAAATTTCCTGTCGGAATATGGTGGTCAACCCCGAAGCGAGCTCGCTAAAGAGCTCTCCTAACGACTTATCTCCTTTTTCTCCCTGCATTATGGCACCTCCCTATAGCCGACCCAGCCGAACCAATTTTGACGGTTCGGCAACTTGATCGGCAAATACACGCAATAGTCTGATCTCGGCTTCTTCCCGTAGCCTCGCCGCGAGTTCTCCCGATCTTCACTGAGAATCTGGCTATGACATTAACTAATGTCAAGTCACTACCGAATTCCCGTCCCATCCCCGTTCAGGGTGACAGTTGTTCCTCTGCCACATGCCTGAGCGATTAGGCTCCCCCGCATAGCGGCACAGGGAGCTGCCCTTGACACGATACAAGGTCGCGGCAAATCCGACCTCGGTTGCCCCGGGGACATATGGGGGATGGAGTGAGCCAGGGCGATAAACTTCATGCCCGGTCATTGCACGGGGGTCGGACAGGTCTTATATTGATTAAATATGACAAGAGTGCGTGCGAAATACAGGGTCCTGGTCGTCGATGACGACGAGGTGGTATCGAAAATGGTGGGCCAGATGCTTCGCCGCATGGGCTACCTGGCGGTGGTCTGCGTGAGGCCCGAAGACGGGCTCAAGCTTTTTTCCAAAGCGCCGGAACGGTTCGATGCCGTGGTGGTGGATGAGATAATGCCCGGTTTGAAGGGGACCCAGCTCACCAAGCAGCTCCTCAGGATAAAGGACGACATCCCCATAGTGCTGATGACGGGACACGGCAATATGATCTCCCTCGAGGAGGTCCGTGGGAGCGGCGTACGGGCCACGCTCATCAAGCCGATCGTCAAAGAATATCTGAAACAGGCACTCCAGGGGCTATTGAAATAGAACGCCGCTTTTAACCCGTTCCCTCTTCCCCGTCTGCGTCAAGCACTGTCCTGACCGCGGCTGCCATCTCCCGTCTTGAAAGGGGTTTCATCAGGAACCGGCTTATCCCCGCTTTTTTGAGGGTATCGGAATTGATGCTCTCGTTATTCCCGGTACAGAGTATGATAGGAAGGTCGGAACGCACCTTCCGCAGCTCCCGGGCGAGACGGAGGCCTGTAATGCCGGGCATGGTCTGGTCGGTGATGATAAGGTCGAACCGAAGGGGGTCCTGTGAAAAGACTTGAAGGGCTTCGATGCTGTCGGTCGTGGCGGTGACAATATAACCGAGCCTTTCGAGCATCGTCTTTCCCAGCTCCATTATTATCTCCTCATCATCAATAAAAAGGATGTGCTCTTTCCCGCCGGCTATGGCCTCCGCGGCAGCGGGCTCCGATACCTCATCCGCGTATATTTTCGGAATGAGAACCCGGAAGGTGGAGCCTTCTCCGGGCTTGCTCTCCACAGTTATGTCGCCTTTGAAACTTTTTACGATACCATAGACAACTGCGAGACCCATGCCCGTTCCCTGTCCTGATCCTTTGGTGGTAAAGAAAGGCTCGAATATCCTTTTCATGACTCCGGCCGTCATTCCGTCACCCGTGTCTTTTATCGCGAGCTGAATATAAGGGCCTGCCACGAGGGCCATATCGTCACGATCCTCTTTCAAATCGACGTCCGAAAGGGCGATGGTCAATCTGCCGCCTCTTTCCCGCATGGCATAGGCTGCATTGGTGCAGAGGTTCATGATTATCTGCTGCATTCCGGTGGGGTCCGCAAGGATCATATCCGATGCGGCGGCAGTGTCCACGTGGATCTCGATGGTGGTGGGGATCGATGCACGGAGCAGTTTGGCCGTCTCTTTTACGAGGGGGGTCAGGGGGAGAGGTTTCACCGTATACTCTGTCTTACGGCTGAAAGTAAGCATCTGCCTGATCAGATCCCGCGCCCTGAAAGAGGATTTCAGGATATATTGGAGGTTTTTTTCGAGGGTCGAGCCTTGGGGCGCATCTTCCAGGGACATCTCCGCAAAACCGAGGACCGCGGCAAGGATATTGTTGAAATCATGGGCGATGCCACCCGCGAGGGTGCCTAAAGCTTCCATCTTCTGAGACTGGCGGAGCTGGACCTCCATTCGTTTCCGCTCATCCGTCTCCACCCGGAGCGTTTCATACGCCGCTTCGAGCTCGGCGGTCCGCTCCTGAACGCGGAACTCCAGCTCATCACGGGACTTGCGTACGACCTCTTCGGCCCGCTTGCGCTCGGTGATGTCGGTCATGGCCAGAAGGATCACCTTTTCGCCCCTCAGGGTCATGACCTGGGCCGATACCTGGGCAATAAAGGTCCCGCCCGCTTTGTTGATGAACTCCTGCTCCCACCCATGGATGGCGCCCTTCTCATGCATCACCCGGATGAACCGCTCCATGTCCGCGCGGTCCGGCCAGAGGCCCATCTGCCTGGCCGAGCGGCCTATCGCCTCCTCCCGCCTCATGCCGTGGAGAGCGAGCCAGGTGTCGTTCGCTTCGAGAATGAGTCCATCTTCGAGACGGTTCATGGCGATGGCGACCGGGTTATTGGAAAAAGAGCGGGCGAATTTTTCCTCGCTCTCCCGCAGGGCCTGCTCGATCCGTTTTCGCTCCGTAATATCGCGCATGATGACAAAGGAGCGGGGCGGGCTGCCGGGGAGGATGACCGAATCTACCTCGGCGATAATCTTTTGGCCGCCTTTCTTGATAAAATTGAGCTCCGCCCTGATCACGCGGCCCGTGCGCTGCCGCTCCTTCAAGCGGTCCGCGAACCGGGGATCATCGGGGTCGACGAGGCTTTTCCTGCCCGCCCGGCGCAGCTCCGCTTCCGTCATGCCGAACATGGCGCATGCCGCGGGATTCGCGGCTATGACGCCTCCATCGGGAGAGGTAAGAAAGACCGCGTCGGGGCTCGTCTCGAAGAGGAGCCGGAACATGGATTCACTCTTTTTCCTGACCTCCTCCGCCAGCCTGCGTTCCGTGATGTCGCGAAAGACGAGTACCACGCCCGTGGTATTGCCCTCTTTATCCCTGATAGGCGCGCCGCTGTGGTCGATTATTGCTTCCGATCCGTCTTTTTTTATCAGGATGGAATGATTTGCTCGAGCAGCCATCTCCTCCCCCTTGAGAAGGCTCGCGAAGGGATCAGGGACCTTGTGACGGCCTTCCTCGCTGATCACGCGGAAGACGCCCCTCACGGGTGTGGCCGCGGCTTCCTTGAGGGTCCAGCCCGTTGAGGCCTCCGCCACCCTGTTCAAGAAAGTGATCTTCCCTTTCCCGTCGGTGGCGATCACCCCGTCGCCGATGCTCGCAAGCGTGGCGGCCCAGCGCTCTTCGCCTTCCTGCAATTCCGCGGTCCGTTCCTTCACCCGCGACTCCAGCTCCTCGTTTGCCTTCTTTAAAAGGTCCTGGGCCTGTTTAAGGCTTGTCAGGTCCGTAACCACCATGCAAAAGGTGTTTATCTCCGGTGTCAGGGGTGTGACGGAGAAATAGACGGGCATTTTCTGCTTCTTCGAGACGGTCAGAAGCGTCTCGCCCTTACAGCCCTCGAGGCCGCATTCTTGCGCCAGGTGCTCGAGCCAGCCCCTGTCGGAGGGGGTAAGAAAGTCTAAAAAGGAAGCGCCGATGATCTTGTTGAGGGGCCTCTTGATCATTTCGGCGAACCTGGTGTTGCAATGGAGGATCGTCCCGTCGGGGGACAAGGTCACCGCCCCCTCGTTCATCGATTCCACGAAGACCCGGTAAGGCCGGTCAGCGCCCTCGATGGTGTAGGTTTGCAGGCCTTCGGGTCCCTCGAGCACGAGGGCGTCCACTTCACGATGCCGGATCGCCCGGATGGTCTCCTCGGCCTCGGCGAGGCGCACCTTCAAATCCTCTATCTCGGCTTTCAAATCATGATCCTTTCGGTTCCCTTTCATCCTTCCCTTCTTTTGTGCTGACCCCTGTTTTTGCTTTCGAAGAGAGATCCTCCCTCTTCGGCACGAGATCGAGCCCCACCAGGATACGCTCCTCGTCTGCCATGCTGCCGATAAAACGGCGCAGCGGCACGGGCAGCTCCTTTACGAGGGTCGGCACCGCGATGATCTGCCGCCCCTTGGCGAGCACGGGCTGCTGGTAAATATCTATGACCTGGAGCTCATAAAGTCCCTTGAGGTGCTCTTCGCATATCTTTTTTATGTGGGCGATCGCCTCCGATGATTTCCGGCTGGCCCCTGCCACGTACAGGCGGAGGACGTATTTCTTTCGGGGCGCTTCCTTGAGTGCTTTTTCAAAATCTTCTGTCCTACTCACTTTTTTCATATCTGTCTCCTAAGCCCGGGCAGCACGAATGTCGAGTCCCACGAGCACCCTTTCAGTGTTCGAAAAACCCAGATCATCGTTCCTGGGGGGCGGAGGTAGGCGCCTGACGAGGCAGCCATGTCCATTACCTTTTCACCTCTCTCATTTCTTCTCCTGCGATCCCGCGACTCTCTCTTCGATAAGAAATCCCTTATCCGTAAGCCGGAACTCCCGGACCTCGTTCGAATGGGCCATGCCTCTCGATTTTATGATCGATACCCCCCTGGTCCTCTCCGTCTCCCCCGGGATATCATTGAGGAGAATCCACGTATCCATGAGGGAAGAGACGCCCACGTTGGTCGCTTCGGTTGCCTCCCCGCCCGTGGTGAGGCTCGTGAGGAAGGCGGTGATCTCTTTTGATTTCATGAAGTCGATGAGACGGGTGAGGACGGACTTCACGTCGGCGGCGAGGCCTACCTCGATGAGGTTGGTGATGGGGTCCATGACCACTACCCGGGGATTGGAGGTGGAGATGAGCTTATGCATCTCGATGAGGTGCATCTCGAGACCGGTGAAGGTGGGCCGCTGCGATCTGATCTCGAGGAGCCCCTTCTTTACGCATGGGGCGAGGTTAATGCCCACGGAGGACATGTTCCTCACGATCTGGGCAGGAGACTCCTCGAAGGCAAAGTAGAGGGCTTTCTCCCCTCTTTTGCAGGCGGCTTCCACAAAGTGGGCGGCAAGGGTCGACTTTCCCGTGCCCGCGGTGCCCGATATGAGGATGCTGCTGCCCCGGAAAAAGCCCTTGCCCCCGAACATGGCATCGAGCTTTGGGACCCCGGTCGATATCCGTTCCGATGAGACGCTATGGTCGAGGCCCAGGGAGGTGACGGGGAGGATGGAGAGGCCATCCCGGTCGATGAGGAAGGGGTATTCATTGGTGCCGTGGGCAGACCCGCGGTACTTGGCGACCCGTAATCGCCGGGTCGAGATCTGTTCGTTTACCCGGTGGTCCAGGAGGATGACGCAGTCGGCCACGTACTCTTCGAGGCCGTGACGGGTAAACTGGTCTATTCCCCGCTCCGCGGTGACGAGGGCGGTCACCCCCTTTTCCTTTAAGAAGCGGAAGAGCCTCCGGAGCTCTGCCCGGAGGATCCCTTCATTCTTCAATCCTCCGAAGAGGACTTCCAGGGTGTCGAGGGCCACCCTTTTGGCCTTGACCGTATCGATGGCATAGCCTAAGCGGATGAAGAGCCCTTCGAGGTCGTATTCTCCCGTCTCTTCGATCTCGGAGCGTTCGATATAGACATAGTCTATGGCGAGCTTCTTCTTCTTTATGAGCCCCGGCAGATCGAACCCCAGGGAGCTTACGTTCTTTGACAGGTCCTGGGCGGTCTCCTCGAAGGCCATGAATACCCCCGGCTCATTATAGAGGGTCGCACCTTTTACGAGAAACTCGAGGGCAAGGAGCGTCTTGCCGGAGCCTGCCCCGCCTGCCACGAGAGTGGGCCTTCCTTTGGGTAGACCGCCACGGGTGATCTCGTCGAGGCCTGAGATTCCGGTAGGGCATTTCTCAAGGGAGGTGTGTGTGAGGCCGGCAAGGGAAGTTTTCATGGTGGTCTCCTCGTAGTGAGTTTAATCCGGTCATATCGAACCTTCATTAAAATCCTGGGGAAGATGAATACCCCTGTTGTCCGGAAAATATGAAATCAAAGTAATGCTATAATACATTATTACATTGCCCGGCAAGAGTCTCCAATTAATTCATCTCTTTTCCCTCTACCGGAGAGTGTCGGTTTTTGCCTTTCCTTTCCGTGGCGCGGCCACGGGGACCATCAAGGTAACCGTAGTTCCCTTTCCCGCCGCACCCCTAATTTGCAGGGTTCCTCCTATGGCGCCGGCCCGTTCGCCCATTCCCGTCAATCCGATCGACCGGGGTCCCATAATCTCTTTTCTGGTGATCCCCCTGCCATCGTCTTTCACTTCGAGCAGAAGGCCCTTTCCTATCTTTCGCGCCCTTATCAGCACATTTTTCGCATTCGCATGGCGTGCGATATTGGTAAGGGTTTCCTGAAAAATCCGCAGCACCTCCCCGCTGATCTTCCTTCCCGGCCAAAGGATCTTCGTCTCCACACGCACCTCGCAGGCAATCCCGGTCCGTTTTGCAAAATCCCCGGCCTCGGCCCGTATCGCCTCGATCAGGTCGAGCTCTGCGGGAATTGAGGGCCTGAGGGCCGAGGACATCCCCTGCACCGTGCGCGTGGCGTCATCGGCATATTTCGTAAGCTCACGCACCCTCTCGAAAGCAGGCTCATCGTCACGGGGCAATCTCTTTTCCAGCCATGCCGCGTCCATTTTGATCACGGTCAGGAGTTGTCCGAGCTTGTCATGGACCTCCCGCGAAAGCATTGCCCTCTCCTCTTCCCTGATCTTCTGCAGATGGTTCGTGAGAAAACGCAATCTCTCCTCGGACTTTGCAAGGGCCCTCGCCGCAGCCTTGCGCTCCCGTATTTCCTTGAGAAGAAGTCTGTTTGCCTCCGAAAGCTCGCCGGTCCGTTCCCTTACCCGCTGCTCCAGAAGGTCCTTTCCTTCTCTCAGCGCGTCCTCGCCTTCCTTCGTCCGCTCCATGGCGCGTACACGGGCCAATAATTCCTTATTTGAAATGGGTTTTGTGATATAGCCGTCCGCCCCGCAGTCGAGACCCTCTGCCTGATAGTCCGATGAAGTCATCACTCCCGAGGCGAGTAAGACGAGAGTGCTTTTCAGCTCGGGGTCCGACTTGATGGATTCGCACAGATCGGTCCCCGACCGGTCCGGAAGCACTACGTCCAGCAGGACAAGGTCTGGGCGAAAGGGTTTTACCGCCTTAAGGCATTCCTTCCCGGTCCGCGCCTCGAGGACCTCGTATCCTGCCCTTGTGAGGACTTTCGTATTGAGCTCGAGCACTTCCGGGTCGTCATCCACCACCAATATCCTGGTCTTTCTGTTCATCCTCTCCGCCCGCGCCGGGTTACGCGCTTTATCCCGGCTTTTGAAATATATCACAAATTTGCTGCCTCATAACTACAAGGGATTACCGTGCAAATCGTCTTAAATTGTGTACACAATATTACCACAGCCTCACATAATAATCAAAAGAGGCGGCTCCCGGCCGGGCAACGGCGTTAAGTCCTGGAGAAGCCTGCCGATAACAATTCAGGAATAATTCTTGGAGGGTGATTATGTCTTACTTCTCGACGCGTCACGGATGGGTATTAAGAGCCTTCGTCGTTGCATTCTTCTGTTATTTTCTCTCTCTATCCCCTGCGCCGGCCGGCGCGGCTCTTGGCACGCCCCAGCCGCAGGCGGTCTACGGCGGCTCCATTACCTGGATCAACGGGTACCCGTTAAGCGCTACGGTCACGAGGGTCTTCATTTCCACTTACAGCGCCAATACCATGTTTTATGCGGACGTGGACCACGGCTCGGGGACGCCTTCTTTCGGCGCCTTCCAGGTGGTGCCCGACCTCGATTATACCAAAGGCTTCGGGACCTCCGTGCAGAGGTTCGCGGTGGACCAGACGACGGGAAAAATCTTTTTTAACTCCAACGGGGCCCTTTACACGTGCACCGTCACCGCGGGATCCATCCAGCAGCTCGTCCCGTCGGGCGTCGGCGCCATAACTGCCTACGGCGGCAAGGTTTTCTGGCTGAAGGGAGATAAGCTCCACTTCGGCACCGTCTCTTCCGGCACGGAAGACGCGGGCAGCCCCGTAACCGTGACGGGTCTCGGAAACGGCCTTATCCGGCTCATGGTCAATAAATTCAACCACAAAGTCTATATCTTCAAAGGGGGCAACCCTCCCGCGATCTATGTCTCCTCAGGCGTCTACAACAGCCTTTCAGGATCGACCTTTGCCGCCTTGAGCGTGACCGCCCTGGGTACGGAATTGGAATACAACTCCTTCGGCATCGGCCCTGACGGCCGCGTCTTCGCCGCGGCGTCCAATCTCGCGGGAGATCCCCGCAAGTATATTGCCTATACCGATACGGAGGGCGAAAGCTGGACCACCTTCAATTCGGGTATGTGGGGGATAGTGGGCCCGAACGTGACGACTTCGGGGGATGCAGCTTCCTATACCGTCTATGTAGGGTCGGCAATGAGTACGAGCAAAGGTGAAAACGGCACCTGGCATACCATGCCCAATGGCGGTGCGTTCGATTCCCATGCCAACGACGGGGCGATTTATGCCGATCCCAACAGGACCGGCGTCGTATACCTTACCACCGACGCAGGCATAGGGGTGTCGATTAACTCCGGCGTCGACCTCCAGGACATCAACAATGGGGTCCTCGCCGTACAGATCGCCGACCTCGACATGAACGCCGCAAAGACGATCGCGTGGTCCGCCTCGAAATCGGGCGTGCGGCGCGTGGCCAATTACGGGACCCCATCGGAAGCGTGGTCGACCTCTTTCCCCATGTCGGACGGCTCTCCCTACTTTTCCATCGCCATGGACAAATCGGATGCCTCGGGAAACAGCGCGTATGCGGCAAACCTCCGGGTATACACGACCACCGATGGAGGCAGCTCGTGGAGCAGGATATTCGCCCTCGACAATGAACCGGGTTTCGATTTCGCGGCCAAGATCCCCGCTCTCGCCTTGTCGGCAAGCAATCCCGATCTCCTTTTCGTGGGAGCCAAAGCCCAGACCCCCAATATGAGGGGAGGCATATTTTACACTGCCAACGCAAAAGCAGGGTCTCCCGTATGGAGCAAGCTGGACACGGGGAGCGCCGATACGCAGGTGAGGGACCTCCTCATGGTGGAAGACGAGGATTCGATAAAGGTGTATGCGGCATGTGAATATACGGCCGCCGGGGGCGCGCCTTCCTACGGCGTCAAGACGGTCACCTACGCAAAAACCGGCGGCGCGGTGAGCTACAGCAACGATATGAACGGCCAATCGGGAACCATCACCACCTTCGGGGCCCTGAGCCTTGCAAAGAACACCTTGGGCGACATCTATGCGGCCGGCGTCGATAACACCGACGCCCCTAAAGTGTACGTGAAGAGTGCCGCCGGCTCCACGTGGCAGGCCCTCGTTTCTACGGGCCTTCCCGCCAAGGGCACGATCTCCGCGCTTACCATAGGGCAGGACGCACAGAGCAATGAGACACCTTTCGTTGCGATGGGCGATGATATCTATTACCTCAACGGGAGCGCGTGGAGCCTCGCCTACCGCTATCCGGCAGGGACGGAGATAAACGTGCTTTACTGGGATGACCTTCTGGTAGGCACCGGTGCCGGCCTTTTTGCCCAGTTCATGGACGCCGCTACCTGCACCTATACCCTCTCCAAGACCTCGAATGCCTTCAGAGCCGCAAAAGGCTCGGTCACCATCAGGGTAACCGGCACGGGGACCGGGTGTACCACGCCGCAGATCACGTCGAATGCGGACTGGGCGAGTGGCACGGCGCTCAATTTCAGGAATAACAGAGGCAACGTCAGGATCTCGGTCCTCGCGAATCCTTCGTCCCAGGCCCGTGCACCGGCAGCCACGATCACTATAGCGGGGCAGACCTTTACCGTTACCCAGGACGGGGCCATATGCAGCATGCGCGCCCTCAGCCCGCCATCCGTTCGTCGTGACAACCAGCCATTTGACGGATCTTTCACGGTAAGCACCACGCCCTCGGACTGCGAGTGGAGCGCCACGGCGGACGCGGCCGCTCCATGGGTAACGGTGGGCGCTATTGCGGGAAGCACGGTCGGCTACTCGATCCTCGGGAACAGTAGCTCTAGAACGAGGGTGGGGAAAATTCACGTGACCTTGTCACAGAATCCGGCAAAGAAAAAGATATTCACCATAAATCAACGCAAGTAGATTCCTCGTCCGAAGATTTTCCAAGGCAGGATCGGGACAACCTCCCTGATCCTGCCTTTTTTTCATAAATGTTCTTTAGAGGGAAAATAAGAAAGAAATCTAATGAGGCGGCTTGCCCCAGATTTCCTGAAGCCGATCGTCCCTGCCGCAGCTGAAGCGGTAGAATTTGTACCTCAGGGGGTTCTTCTTGTAGTAGTGCTGGTGGTACTCTTCCGCGGGATAAAATTCGGAGGCGGCGGTGATCTCCGTATAAATGGTCTTGCCTTTGAGCCTGGGGGACTCCTCGAGGGCCTTCTTCGATTCTTCCGCGACCTTCTTCTGCTCTTCGTTATGGGTGAAAATAGCGGTCCGGTACTGGCGGCCCATATCGCAGAACTGGCCGTCCTTCGTCAGGGGGTCTATGTTGTGCCAGAAGATTTCTACTAAGGTCAAATAGCTTGTTTTCGCGGGATCGAATACGATCTGGACCGATTCGGCGTGACCCGTGCCGCCTGCGGATACTTCTTCATAGGAAGGGTTCTTTTTTGTGCCTCCCGTGTAGCCGGGCGTCACCGATACTACCCCTTCCAGGTGGTCGAAAGGCGCCTCCATGCACCAGAAGCACCCGCCGGCAAAGGTAGCCTTCTCAAGGCGGGGGCTGCCGTTACCCGGGACGGCCTCTTTTGCCCCCACAGGTCCGGTTGCTACCAGGAGGGCGAGGGACAGGATAATACCCGTGACGTAAAGTTTCATAATGCAATATAAGTTTCCCCCCGGCGCCGCGTCAAGGAGGCGTACGCCCTCTCTTGACAAGAGATCCCGATTTCAATAGATTGTCAGAGGGTTTTCCGCCCTCAAGGAGGCTCTTATCGCCACGGTCATTGCATTTATAGGAGCAGGGATCGTCCTCTTCATACTCTGGGACGGCTTCGAGACAATGGTATTGCCGAGGCGGGTAACACGGAAGGTGCGGATCGCGCGCCTTTTTTACGGCACCACGTGGCGCTTCTGGTCCGGTATTATCTTCAGGTGCACGGGGCCGAGAAAAGTGGAGACCTATCTCGGCGTCTATGGGCCGCTGTCGCTCCTCATCCTTCTCAGTATCTGGGCCGGAGGCCTTATTGTCGGCTTCGGCCTCATCCACTGGGCTTACGCGGCTGCCTTTTCGCCGGGAAACAGCGCGACAGGCCTGGCAGTGAGCCTCTATTACAGCGGGACGACATTTTTTACCCTCGGCCTCGGGGACGTGACGCCCCATACGATGGTGGGCAGGTTTCTCAGTGTCGTGGAGTCGGGCCTCGGCTTTGGCTTTCTCGCCCTCATTATCAGTTATCTTCCGGTCTTGAATCAGTCCTTCGGGAGCCGCGAGACGAGCATCTCCATGCTCGACGCCCGCGCGGGCTCGCCGCCCACTGCGACTGAAATGCTCATGAGGCATGGACATAAGCGAGGCAGCGACGACCTGCGGAAACTCCTCCTGAATTGGGAGAGGTGGGCCGCGGAGCTTCTCGAGAGCCACCTCTCATATCCGGTGCTGGGCTATTTCAGGTCCCAGCATGAAAACCAATCATGGCTTTCCGCCCTCACCGCGGTCCTCGACATCAGCGCGTTGCTCATTTCATGCGATGAAGAGGATTGCAGAAACCAGGCGGGACTCACCTTTGCCATGGCCAGGCACACGGTGGTCGACCTTGCCATCGTCTTTAACCTCCCCCCCACGGTACCCGCACAGGACCGTATTACCCCCGAAGAGCTGGCGATACTTAAAGATAGCCTGATACATGAGGGATCTCCGGACGAAACAATAGATACGGGGGCCGGTTTTGAGAAAAAGCTGGGTGAGCTTCGGGACATGTACGAGCCCTACGTCCATTCCCTCTCCTATTATTTCTGTCTCCCTCTCCCGCCATGGGCAAGGCGCCATGAGCGCAAAGATAATTGGGAGGTGAGCGCCTGGCAGCAAGTCAATATGAAAAAGGAGCGGAAAGGCCGCCACTTTTGAAGATTGAAAGCCTTACCAGCCTTTTTCGCAGGACCTGACGGTCGGTGCGGCGGCGCCGCCGGGAAGGGAAAAGTGGGTCTGCATGATACACCATCTCTCCCCTCTTTGCTCCATGACCGCGGTGAGGCGGGCGGGGATTTTCGCGGTCTGGCACCCGAGATTTACCTCGGTCACGCACTGGGCGGCTATCCAGGCCACATTGCCTGACTGGGAGACCGAGGCCCAGGTAATCACCAGCTTCGCCTCATGGCCCTGGGAAAAATCGCGAAGAAGTCCTGCCCTAAGGCTCTCCCGGCCCGTAAACCGCTCGTCGGCCCCGGTCCCTATGGCAACGAGATCGTCATCGACCGTGTAATAGGAGAGGACCTCGTCCGTCTCCTGCCTCCTGTACGCATCCCAGGAATCTTTCAAGGTTTCAAGAACTGCCGCTTCGACTTCCGGACTCGCCTTCATAAGGCCTCCTTAGGGTAGGTGAGTATAGTCTAGCACAAGCCGGGACGGGGACGGAAGGGCTGGGTGCGGGGGAGCGGAAGGGCCGGGGGTGGTCCATCCCCGTGCACGCTCCGGGTAGAGAAAACTTGGCGCGGAAAAAGCGGCGAATGCTTCCCCCCCATCCCCCCTTACTTTGACACGGGGGGTACTACCTCGCCCCTTTTTCCGCTGAGTTCTTTTCGCTACCCTGCGCTTAACGCGCCGGGATGGACCACCCCCGACCCTTCCTTGGAGATAATTTGGATATAAAGGTTAAGAACCTGAAGACAAAACTACCTCTTCAATCTAAGCCTGTGCCGGAGGCACAGGCGCCACTTCTTTTGCGCTCATATTATGGACCAGTTTTGCGCCTATCAGGAATATGGACGAGGCGTAGAAGATCCAGAGGATGAAGACTACTATGGCGGTGAGGGAGCCGTAGATTGCGCCCAGGCGGACTACCCTCCAGGCGATGTAGAAGGTGAAGAGGAATTTTGCCGCTTCCAGGAGTATGGTGGTGAAGAGACCCCCCACGAGGGCGTGTCTAAAGCTCCGGCGCGAGGGGAGGATGAAATAGAGCAGGGTGGAGACGATGAAAACCACGCACATGGGGGCGATAATGCCCGTGATTATGCCGGGCACCCGTCCCGCCTCCAGGACCGGAAATCTTTGGGAGAGGGTTTCGAACATCTCGATCAGCCATGCGGCGCCAAAGGAGAGGAGGGTGAAGGTAATGAGGAGGGTGACCGTAATAAAGGAGAGGGCGAGGGACTTGAGGAACGAGCGCTTTACCGGGGCCTTGAACATGGTCTGTACCGCGGTCTCGAGGGAGAAGAAGAGCTCGAGGGAGAAAAACCCGTAGACGAGAAATGTGAAAAACCCGATCCGCTTAAAACCGATAACCGACCCGATCTCCTTGGTGATCTGATGGGTGACCGTGGGGAAAAGATCGGCGAGGAGCTGAAGGAGAAAGCGGTGAAGCTCGCTATATTCTCCCAACATATAACCGAGGACCGACACCATGAGGAGTATAAAGGGGACGAAGGCGAGGATGAAGAAGCACGAGATGGCGCCGGCCAGCATGGTGCCGTCTTCACGCATGAAATCGGCGAACGTCCCCGCCACGAGTCGTACCCCTGCTGAAAGGGTTTTCATCGCCGTTGCCGGCCGCACTCGCGTAATCGGTCCTTTTCCCATCTTTATATATTACATGTTCAGGCTATATACACAAGATAAAGGGGAGACGACAGGCGCGGGCACTCATTTCTTCGGGGCGCTCTCCTCGGAAGGATCATCGCCCAATGCGGCCCACTCAGGGTTTCCGTATTCAGGATAGACCGTGATGATGACGTGGTTTTTCCCCTCGAACCGCTTATATTCCACATCTCCGATCTTCTTGATAAAGCGGACGGAAGGCCGTTTTTGCCCGGGATCGCTTCCCGAGAGGAAAGGGTCTGCCTCGAGGAGCATATTGAATGATTTTCCCGAGTCGGAGATATCGACGGTAAACCTCCTCCTCTTGTCATCGCCGCACGTCAGGTGGATCTCCTGCCCTTCGGTGCAGATAAAATCGATGATATTGGTGAGGGCCTCCGAAACCGCCCCTTTGATCTCCCCGACGCGCGCGTCGCTATAGCCCACGGTTTTGGCGTGGGTTGCTACAAGGTCGAGAAAACGGGGTATCATCGCCCTTTCGGCGGGGAGCGTCAACTCTTCGAGGTGCTTCATTTCCTTTTCCTCCTTCTTTCAATCCTCCAGGTATGCCTTCAGGCATCCACAGGACCCTCTAATATTAAAGGAGGGGCAATAAAAAATCAAGCTCCCGGGGCCGTGACCCCGGGGCAAGGGTAGATCCGAAAATACTGCCGCCGGCGGCAGAAGGGAAGATTGCCGTTCAATGACCGTCTTATTCGCACGTTTCAGGCTCCCTTGAGGCCCTCCCCGCAAGCCTTACTCTCTCAGCATAGTATCGATTGTGAAAATTCTCCTTTTGCGAAACACCTTATCTTTACAGGTACCGGAGAGGGTCCTGTGTCGCGAAAAACGCAGTGCCCTTCCTCTGCCGCGTAAACTGTAACTATCTGGAATAAAAGACCTTATTGGATCGCTCCCTCCCTTGTCATGTGGCTATCTCTTCTGTAAAATCCCTTACTTAGGGGCAAAGGTCAACATTTTTTCCACAGCTTATGCACAAAAATTGTTGATAAAAACGGACTGCCTTGTCCGAATCCGGATTACAAGGAACAGATATAAACGGGACAGAGGGCATGTAAAAAAGCGACAAAGACCGCTATCATGAGGGCCATGCAGGAGGATGGGGAACATGGCATAGAAGAAAGAGCGATGTTCGCGACAGGCGGAAGCGGTGAGCCCGCCCTTCCACCGTCGCCCGTAAGGATAAGGACTGTAGACATAGGACGGGAGAGATAAGGCTTTTCACCTGCCCGGGACCGGGCACTATACCGATACGCGAATCGGGAGGATCACCGTGGCCACACCGTCCCATTGCAGCCTCCGCTGGATGGAAAAGGCCGTTTCGTTGTGAAGGATCTTCTGGAACGGGTTTTCGTGCCGGAAGACCAGTTTTCCGGTGAATACTGTGGACCGGGGAAATTCCCTGACCACCGATTCCACCAGCTCCGTCACCGTATCGACCACGTCCGTCCCCACATTCATCCTGCAGTCAGCGGGAAACCCGTGCTGCCGGGTGATCTTCACATATTTTTCAAGATCCTTCTCTACCGACGCCTTCAGTGCCTCGATCTCCGCAATGCCCTTGAAGGTGCCGGAATCGATCTCCGCCACTGAGACAAAGATAAAATTCGTATAGACCCCGGGAAAGGAGCGCACGATGGAGAGGAGCGTGTGGAGGCCGAAGCCGTTAAAGCCGCTCACGAGCAAAACGGCCGTCATCTCTTTGGGGTCCACCGGTTTTTCACAGAAGGGGGTGACTGCCGGTATATCGGAGAGCTGATCGGCGAGCTTCTGCATCGCCTTGCCCACCTTTTCGTAATGGCCCCGCACGAGGTAACAGAAGCCGATGACGAAGCCGGTGATGACGAGGGTTACCCAGCCCCCTTCCTGGAATTTCTCATACACGGTGACCACGAGGATGGTTACGCAGACCACGAGCCCTATGAGATGGATGGTGATATGCTTCTTCCAGTTCTTATCTGTGCCCTTGTTCTTCACGAAAAACCGGGCCATGCCGAATTGTGAAAAGGAAAAAGTCACGAAGACGTTTATCGAGTACATAATTACAAGGGCCGTGATGGAGCCGTGGGTATAGATCAAAAGAATGAAGGCGGCCAATCCCATGAGAAGTACCCCGTCCTGCATGGTGAGCCGTTCGGAGAGAGCCGCGAACCGACGGGGGAACCACCGGTCTATTGCCATGTTGGACATTACCCTGGGGCCGTCGATGAAGCCGGCCTGGGCCGCGACGATCAGGAGCGCCCCTTCGGAGACGATCGTGACGAGGGCAATAACGTTTCCCAGGGGCCAGCCGCCGAACATGTTCTCGGCCAGGATTGCGTTCAGAGTCTTGCCTTCAACGGGCTTTATGTCGAAGAGCAGGTAACATACGAGGAGGCCGGCGGCGGTGATGGCGAGAGACGTGGCCATATAGACCATGGTCCTTTTTCCGGTCTGCACCTTCGGCTCCCTCATGATCTGCATGCCGTTCGACACGGCCTCGATGCCGGTAAAGGTACCGGCGCCCAAAGAGAAGGCCCTCAGGAATATAGCAAGCATGCCCACCAGGCCGAGGGTGGAGAAGCCCTGGACAAAATCCCTGTGCACGGTGCCTACCAGTGGCTTTATCTGCGCCGTATGGCTTCCTATGCCGTAACCGATAAGAATAATATGGGTGATGACAAAAATGAAGAAAATCGGCGCGAGTAATTTAACCGATTCCTTCACTCCCCTTAAGTTGAGCACCACCAGCAATACAATGAGAAACCCCACAAAGGTCAACTTGTACTTCTGAAACGGGAGGGGGACGAAACTGAAAATTGCATCGCCGCATGAAACCACGGAGACGGTGATGGTAAGCATGTAATCCACCAGAAGGGCGCAGCCCGATATTACCCCCGCATTCTTGCTTATGGTGTGGGTGGCCACGATATATCCGCCGCCGCCATGGGGAAAATGCTCGATGATCCTCGAATAGGAGTAGGATATGATGAGGACCGTAAGGGCGGTCGCCAGGGCCAGGAATATGGCGAGATACGTATGTTGCCCCAGGGTCCTGAAGGCCTCTTCAGGGCCGTAGGATGACGACGAGAGTCCGTCGGCGCCAAGACCGATCCATGCGAGTATGGGGATAAGGGAAAGCTTATGAAATATCGACGGCTCACTCACGTTTCGTGGAGCGCCTAAAATGGTGCGTCGTGCTTTTTCGATTATAGTCGGCTCATGCTGCAGGGGGTCGATGTCCATCCGGCAATTCTCCTCAGTATGCGTTCAATCGGACTCGATCGTTGAGTTCTTTGTCGCCGGCGGCGCTGCCGGGCTTCGCTGCATCTTCTTTTGAGCGATAGCCTATATGCTAACTCTCTATGAGGGTAAATACAACTATTTGATGAGCCGGACCCCAACCCATGGTCCCTGACCGGCGGGTCGCGCACTCCGGCTGACCGTATCGCTCATAACCTCCCTTTCCGCAGGTCGCCCCGGTTATTCCTCTATTGAATATTTCCATTTGGCTAATCTATAAGATGGTGCCTGAAAAGGACGGAAAGGTGCGGGCCTTCTATTCTTCCGGAGGATTTTGGCGGTTCCGGGTCTGATCCAGGGGCGGCAGAAAATATCCACCGACACCTGAGGAGTTGACAAAAAAGAAAGACAGACGTTATCATCACCTAAGCCGGGGAATAGTGAATGACGCCAAATGAGACCGCGAATGAGATGCTAAGTGTCCTTGTCGTCGACGACGAGATAAATATCCGCAAGACCCTTTCCATATTTCTGGAGGCGGAGGGCCATAAGGTAACGGCGGTGAGTAATTTCAATGATGCGGTTGCCGAGGCGTCGGGAAGGTCATTCGATATGGCCTTTGTGGATTTAAGGCTCGGAACGGAAAGCGGGCTCGACCTGCTCGCCCCCTTGCGTGCCGCGAATCCCCGGCTCAAGATCATCGTCATTACGGCCTATGCCTCCATAGAGACCGCGATCGAGGCGATAAGGCGCGGCGCGACCGATTACGTTCCCAAGCCTTTCACCCCTGCCCAGGTGAGGCTCGCAATGGAGAAGGTGTTCGAGCTCAGGACCCTGGAACAGAAGGTTGCCTCTCTCCAGGAAGATTTAGGGCGTCTCCATCCTGAGATAGATTTCTCCAGTGAGAGCGGTGCGGTGCAACGGGCCTTAAACCTTGCGCGCCAGGTGGCGGTCTCGGATGCCACCATCCTTCTTCGGGGAGAGAGCGGGACCGGAAAAACCGTTCTCGCCAGGGCCATACACGGCTGGAGCAACCGGTCGGCCAAACCTCTGGGCATTGTCTCGTGTCCCTCATTCTCGGCAGATCTTTTGGAAAGCGAGCTTTTCGGACATGTGAGAGGCGCCTTCACCGGCGCAATACGGGATAATCCGGGACGTATCGCTGCCTGCGAGGGCGGCACCATCCTGCTCGACGAGATCGGCGACCTGCCTCTTTCCTTGCAGCCGAAGCTCCTGCGCTTTGCCCAGGACAAAGAATATGAACGGGTAGGAGATTATGAGACCCGCAGGGCGAACGTCCGCCTTATCACGGCGACCCATATCGACCTCGGAAAAGCCGTCGCGGAAGGGAGGTTTCGGGAAGACCTTTTTTACCGGCTCAACGTGATTCAGATCGAGATCCCGCCGCTACGGGAGCGCCCTGACGATATCATCGCTATCGCGGAGAGATTGCTGGCCTTCTATGCCCGGAATAATCACCGCTCTCTTGTGGGCTTCACCGCGGACGCGATCCGGGCGCTTCGACAATATCAATGGCCGGGAAATGTAAGGGAGCTACGGAATATCATCGAAAGGGCAGCCATCATAAGCCCTTCTGATAAGGTGGGTACGGAATCCCTGCCGCCAACCCTGGTCCCGGACAGTCACCGCCCGGCCATCGGCGACCGGGCGACCCTCGATGAGATAGAGGAGCAGCATATCCGCAGGATTCTCGCGGGAACAAAATCATTGCAGGAGGCAGCCGATATACTGGGAATCGATCAGGCCACCCTCTGGCGGCGCCGCAAGAAGTACGAAATATAGAATAGTGCCCCTCTCGAACCCTTGCAATTTACAATGAGTTTTTGTCCGAGTCCGTGAAAAATGCAAGGCCCCATCTTCTTTCATTAATAAATATGATTATATTATCAATGGGTTAGCAATCTCTACCCCGCGGCATAATGTTTGCTATCATAGGTATCAGGAGAAACAGGTGTCGGGATTACAGAAAAAATTGTCATTGGGCTTTGGAGGCCTCCTCCTGATTATTCTGATAATCGGGATTCAGGGAATCACCTATCTGACAGGGCTGGGAGAGTCGATAGACGTGATCCTGCGGGAGAATTACAGGAGCGTGGTCGCCTGTCAGCAGATGAAGGAAGCCCTGGAGGGGATCGATAGCGGCGTTCTCGTCGGGCTTCTGGGGGACCGGCAAAGAGGGAACGGCCTCATCCGCGCAAATTCTGAGGCCTTCGACAAGGCCCTCGCGACAGAATCGGACAATATAACCCTGCCCGGAGAGGGCCGGAAGGTGGCGCGCATCCGGGAGCTTTACCGTCAGTATAAGAGAGAGATTGAGACGATCCATGACCCAGGCGCCTCCCTTGCGATGCGCCGGGAGACCTACTTCTCGAAAGTGCTTTCTCTTTTTCGCCAGATCAAAGATACTGCCGACGAGATTCTCCGGATGAACCAGCACAACATGAATGAAGCCAATGATGCGGCGCGTCACAAGGCCGCATCGGCCCGCAGGCAGATGTACCTGCTCCTCGTTTTCGGCGCAATGGTGGCTGCCGGGTTTTTTTTCCTCACCAGCCGGTGGATTCTCCACCCCATAAACCGGCTTATCGCGTCAGCAGACGAGATCGGGCGGGGAAACCTCGATCTCGTGGTAAGGAGCGACTCAAAAGACGAGATCGGCCACCTTTCGGAGGCCTTCAATACGATGGCGGCGAACCTTCGGGAATCCCGCCGCTCGGACCATGCGAAACTGATCCGGGTTCAGCGGGCCACGCAGCGCGCCTTCGACAGCCTCCCCGATTCCATTGCCCTATTGGACCTCGAGGGGCGGGTGGAGACCGCGACGGAGCTCGCGAGAGAGGTCTTCGGCTTGAAACCGAACACCACGATAGACGGCCTCAAATTTCCCGTTCTCAAAGACGCCTGGCGGCAGGCCATAAAGAATGCGCCCGTCACCGCGCCCGAAAACAGGAAGACCGTGATACAGCAGTTCATCAAGGGGGAAGAGAGGTTCTTCCGTCCGGAAGCAGTGCCCATCCTCGACCCGGAAGGCCTCCCCACCGGAATTGTCCTGGTCCTTAAGGACGTAACGCAAATGTGGCAGCAGGATGAGATGAAGCGGGGGATTGTATCGGTCGTCTCCCATCAGTTAAAGAGCCCCCTCACATCGATTCGCATGGCAATTCATATTTTACTTGAAGAGAGAGTGGGCCCTCTCACGGAAAAACAGGTCGAGCTTTTGCTGGCGGCCCGGGAGGACAGCGACAGGCTTCACTCCATTTTGGGCAGCCTTCTCGACATCAGCCGGATAGAGTCCGGCAGGATGATTATGAATTTCGAGGCAAAAAATCCGAACGAGCTCGCCCTCGAGGCAGTAGACCTGTTCACGCTCATGGCCCACGATAAGGGCGTCTTCATCGAGACATATTTGCCTGGAGATCCGCCCGAGGTATGGGCCGACGCGACACAGATCGCCCACGTCTTCTCCAATCTTCTTTCCAATGCCCTCCGATATACCGATCCGGGCGGAAAGATCACGATCTCGGCAGTCGTGGAGGAAAAACGGGTGAAATTTGAGATCACGGACACGGGCAGGGGCATCCCGCCGGAATATTTGAGTAGCGTCTTCGAGCAGTTCTTCCGCGTCCCCAAACAGGAAAAAGAGACGGGCACGGGGCTTGGGCTCGCCATAGTGAAGCAGATTACCGGGGCCCATGGAGGGACGGCGAGCGCAAGCAGCATGGAAGGCAAGGGGAGCGTCTTCACCTTCACCCTCTTGAGGGCAGACCGTACAAGAAAGGAGGAAATCGGTTCATGACGGATCTTCTTTATATCCTTCTCTCCACCGTCTTTTTCGGGATCTGCGTCATATACGTCCATGGCTGCGGGAGGCTTTGAAACATGGTTGATGCAATAGGCGCGGTCGTCGGTATTGTTTTGATCGTCTATCTTCTCCTCAGCGTGCTTTACCCGGAGAAGTTCTGAAAGAGGTATGGGTATGAACATATATGGCTACATCCAACTGGCGCTCTTCCTGGGGCTCCTTACTGCGCTCACGAAGCCGGTGGGGCTTTATCTGGTGCGGGTCCTCGACGGCGAGGGGAAGACCTTCCTCGATCCGGCGCTGCGTCCCCTGGAGAGGCTTTTCTATAGAATATTCGGTATAAATAAGGGCCGGGAGCAAGACTGGAAGAGCTATGCGATATCCCTGCTTTGTTTCAGCCTCGCCGGGCTTCTTTTCACCTACGCGGTCCTCAGGCTCCAGCATATTCTTCCCCTTAATCCCCAGGGTTTCGGGGCGGTGAGCAGCGACCTGGCGTTCAATACGGCCGCAAGCTTTACCACGAATACGGACTGGCAGAATTACGGGGGTGAATCGACACTCTCCTATTTCTCCCAGATGGTGGGCCTCACGTTCCATAATTTCGCCTCCGCCGCCGTGGGAATCGGCGTTGCCGCGGCTCTCGTGCGGGGCATTGCCCGCCATTCGGCAGACACGATCGGAAATTTCTGGGTAGATCTCGTCCGCATCCATCTCTACCTCCTCATCCCCATTTGCGTTATTTTTGCCCTTTTCCTTTCAGCCCAGGGGGTGGTCCAGAACTTCCGGGCCTATGAAAAGGCGAGCCTTGTGGAACCGGCGGTTGTCACTCCTCCCCCGCAGGAAGGGTCCGGGGAAAAAGGAAATGCATTGGCCGGCGGCACAAAGGTCGAAAATCAGGTTATTCCCCAAGGGCCGGCGGCGTCCCAGGTCGCGATCAAGATGGTGGGAACGAACGGAGGCGGCTTCTTCAATGCAAATGCAGCCCATCCCTACGAGAACCCGACCCCCCTGTCCAACTTTATCCAGATCCTTTCGATCTTTCTCATCCCTGGCGGTCTCACCTATTACCTCGGCAGGATGGTGAAAAAGCAGCAACACGGCTGGGCAATCTGGAGCGCCATGGCAATCCTTTTCCTCGCCGCCTTCTTCGTCTGCTGGTGGGCCGAGGCCGGGGGCAATCCGCGGCTCCATGCATTGGGAATCGATGCGGCAGGCGGCAACATGGAGGGAAAGGAGGTCCGCTTCGGGATCTTCGGCTCAGCCCTTTTTGCCACGGTCACCTCTGCCGCCTCGTGCGGTGCGGTAAATAGTATGCACGATTCCTTCACGCCCCTTGGGGGCCTCATTCCCCTCTTTAACATCCAGCTCGGCGAAGTGGTATTCGGCGGCGTGGGCGCCGGACTCTACGGAATGCTCATCTTTGTGGTCCTCGCCGTCTTTCTGACGGGGCTGATGGTGGGGCGGACCCCGGAATATCTGGGCAAGAAGATCGATTCCTATGACGTGAAGGTTTCGGTCCTCGCGCTGCTCATCCTGATTTTCTCGATCCTCGGCTTTTCTGCCTGGGCGGTAATAAGCACATGGGGGCTCGCGGGCCTCAATAACGCGGGACCTCATGGCCTGAGCGAGATTCTCTACGCCTTTTCATCGGCTACGGGCAATAACGGGAGCGCCTTTGCCGGTTTATCGGGAAACACCTCCTGGTACAACACCACTCTGGGTCTCGCCATGCTTTTCGGCCGCTTCCTGATGATCGTTCCTGTCATGGCCCTTGCGGGAAGCCTGGCGAAAAAGAAGCAGGTCCCCTCGTCAGGGGGGAGCTTCCCTGTCTGGGGCCCCATATTCATTCTCGTCCTCGTCGGGACGGTTCTTATCGTGGGGGCCCTCACCTTTCTCCCCGCCCTTGCCCTCGGTCCCGTGGTGGAACATTTTCTTTTGACGAAATCTCAGGTGCTCTACTAGAGGAGTCATACATTATGGCTGCGAGAACCCATTCCCTTTTGGACCGGCAGATAATCAGGCAGGCGATCTTCGACTCCTTTAAAAAGCTGAATCCGAGAAAGCTCATGAAGAACCCGGTTATATTCGTCACCGAAGCAGGCGCCGCGATTACCACCGTCAGCCTTGCCTTCCCGTCGAAGGAGGAGCCTTTCGGCTTCGGATTGCAGATATCCCTATGGCTCTGGTTCACGGTGCTTTTTGCCAATTTTGCCGAGGCAATGGCCGAGGGCCGGGGAAAGGCGCAGGCAAATGCCCTTCGGAAGACGCGGACCAGCACGACCGCCAATCTTCTCAGTCCGGATGGATCATTTGTTGAAATCGAGGCCCAGGCTTTGAAGAAAGGCGATCTTGTAGTTGTCTCCGCAGGAGACATGATCCCTGCGGACGGTGAGATTGTCGAGGGCGTGGCAACCGTGGACGAATCGGCGATCACAGGAGAATCCGCCCCGGTGATCCGCGAGGCCGGCGGCGACAGAAGCGCCGTTACCGGCGGCACCCGGGTCCTGTCCGACTGGATCCACGTGTGTGTTACGGCAAACCCCGGAGAGAGTTTCCTCGACAGGATGATCGGCCTCGTGGAAGGGGCAGTGAGGCAGAAGACGCCGAACGAGATCGCCCTCACGATTCTTCTCTCTGCCATGACCATCATTTTTCTCGTAGTGGTCATGACCCTGAAGCCCTTCGGGCTCTATTCGCACATCGACTTTTCCACCACCGTACTGACGGCTCTGCTCGTCTGCCTCATCCCCACCACTATCGGGGGTCTCCTAAGCGCCATCGGCATCGCGGGCATCGACCGCATGGTACAGAAAAACGTATTGGCCATGAGCGGCCGGGCGGTGGAGGCGGCGGGGGATGTGGATGTGCTGCTTCTCGATAAGACGGGCACCATCACCTTGGGCGATCGGCAGGCCGTGGAATTCATCCCTGCGCCGGGAGTGGAAGCCCAGGAATTGGCAAATGCCGCGCAGCTTGCATCCCTGGCGGACGAGACGCCGGAGGGCAGAAGCATCGTGGTCCTCGCGAAAGATTATGGTCTCAGGGGCCGTTCGATCCTGGAGCTGCCGAACGCGGAATTTGTCGCCTTCTCGGCCCAGACGAGGATGAGCGGCGTGGATATGGACGGCAGGCAGATCAGAAAAGGGGCCGTCGACTCCATAGAAGCTCTTACCGGCTCCATCCCCCCGGAAGTGCGTGACGCGGTCAGCCGCATCTCCTTCCGGGGGGGAACCCCCTTACTGGTCGCAGAAGGAACGAGGGTCCTGGGGTCCATCCACCTGAAGGATATTGTCAAAGGCGGGTTGAAAGACCGCTTTGACCGGTTCAGGGCAATGGGCATCAAGACCGTAATGATTACAGGAGACAACCAGTTGACGGCTGCCGCCATAGCCCGGGAAGCGGGGGTAGATGATTTTATTGCCGAAGCCAGGCCGGAAGACAAGCTGGCCCTCATACGGAGGGAACAGGCAGCGGGACACCTCGTGGCCATGACCGGCGACGGCACAAACGATGCCCCTGCCCTCGCACAGGCCGACGTGGGTGTGGCCATGAATACGGGGACTCAGGCAGCCAAGGAAGCGGGGAACATGGTGGACCTGGACTCCAACCCGACCAAGCTGATAGAAGTGGTTGAGATCGGCAAGCAGATGCTCGTCACCCGGGGGGCACTTACCACCTTCAGTATCGCGAACGACGTGGCCAAATATTTCGCCATCATCCCGGCGATGGTGGTGACCGTCTTCCCTGTGATCGCCCCCCTCAACCTCATGGGCCTCGGCTCCCCGAGGAGCGCGATCGTGAGCGCGGTCATTTTCAATGCCCTCATAATCGTGGCCCTTATTCCCCTGGCCCTGCGGGGAGTGCGGTTCCGTCCCCTCGGCGCAGCGGCGATCCTCAGGCGCAACCTTCTGATCTACGGTCTGGGGGGTCTCATGGCCCCTTTCCCGGGGATCAAGCTTATCGATATGATCGTCAACGGGCTACGCCTGGTATAGGGAGGTAAAAGGAGAGAGAAGATGAAGAAGCTCTTCGTTGAACTAAAGATCGCGGTCATTGCCGTCCTGTCCCTGGGCGTCCTTGTCTGCGCCATCTACCCGGCGGTAATCTGGGGTCTCGCGCAGGCGCTCTTTCCCTTCGAGGCCAACGGCTCCATGGTGGGGCGGGAAGGAAGGCGTCACGGATCGTATCTCGTGGGGCAAGGTTTTGCAACTGCCAAATATTTCCATCCCCGGCCGTCAGCCGCAGGGACCGGTTATGACGCGCTCAATTCCGGGGGGAGTAACCTGGGGCCGACTTCGAGAAAGCTGATAGAGACGGTGAAACAGCGCATTTCCGAGTATCGGGCCGAGAACGGCCTTGGACCCGATGTCCCCATACCTGCCGACGCGGTGACCGCATCGGCGAGTGGACTCGACCCTCATATAAGCGTGCAAAACGCACGACTGCAGGCCCCCCGGGTGGCAAAAGCCAGGGGCAGGGGGGAAGACGAAGTCTTTGCGGTGATTGCACGCTCGACTGAAGACCGTTACCTGGGAATATTGGGAGAACCGCGGGTCCATGTCCTGAAGCTCAACATGATGCTCGATGTCCGGGGAGACTGAGGACATATGTCCTCCGACGACGATGACGACACAAGAAAATCCCATTGACGAAGCCGAAAGCAGGGCCAACACCTTCCTCAGGCTGATACGCCGTTCCCAGCAGGGGCGTCTCAAGATCTACCTCGGCTATTGTCCGGGGGTAGGAAAGACGTACCAGATGCTCCAGGAGGGGCACCGGCTCAAGGAAGACGGGATAGACGTGGTCATAGGGCTACTCGAGACCCACGGCAGGGCCGATATCGAGAAGCTCGCCGAAGGCCTGGTGATGATTCCCCGCGAGCACCAGGAGTATCGCGGCATCGTAGTGGAAGAGATGGATACCGACGCAATTCTGGCGCGCAGGCCCCAGGTGGCGCTCATCGACGAGCTTGCCCACACGAACGTTCCCGGCGCGAGAAACCCCAAGCGGTACCAGGATATCCAGGATATTCTCGCCGCGGGAATTCACGTGATCACCACGGTGAATGTCCAGCACCTGGAGAGCCTCTACAACGTGATCGAGAAGGCGGTCGGGGTGAAGGTCAGGGAGCGCCTGCCCGATTCGGTCCTTGCCGGGGCGGACCAGATCGTGGATGTGGATCTCACCGCCGAAGACCTGAGGCGGCGTCTTCAGAGTGGCAAAATTTACCCCTCCGATCGTGTTGAGGCGTCCCTCCTCAATTTTTTCACCTATTCCAACCTTGAACGGCTCCGGGAGCTCACTTTGCGCGAGCTGGCTTCACAGCTCGATCTGAGGAGGCGGGAAGAGCCGGAGGAGAAGCCGACCGTGGCACCGGACCAGATAATGGTCTGCCTGAGCTCCCACGGGCCGAACAGCGAGAAACTCCTGCGCTATGCCTCCCGTCTCGCGGGAAGGCTTAACCGGAACTGGTATGCCGTATACGTCCAGACCCCCTCGGAAGAGGCGACGGTCATCGATGCGCGGACACAGCGGCTCATCTCCGACACGCTGACTTTGGCGAAGCAGCTGGGCGCCATGGTATTTACCTATAAAGGAGAAGACGTGGCGGATACGATCCTCAGGTTTGCGAAAGAATACCTGGTGGGCCATATCGTCATCGGGAAACCCCGGCCGCGGCCGTTTTGGAAGAGATTCGGCAGAAACAACGACATCGTGGGAAACCTGATCAGGCGGGCAAAAGGGGTTACCGTGGCGGTCCTGGACACGAGCGACGAAGACGCCTGGGGTCTGAAGCCCAATGCGCCGCTTCCGGCAACGCCCGCCCCCGCAAAGGCGGAGCCGGCGGATAGGGAGCCATTGGACCTGAGTGGGTTGATCTCGGCCGACCGCATTCTCCTATGGGAGCATGCGATAACGAAGGAGGAGGCGCTCCGGGCCTTGACGGGTACAATCGCGAAAGAAGGCGGGCCGATTGATCCCGGGGAACTCTACGCCGCAATTCTCACGCGCGAGGCGCAGGGATCTACTTTTTTTAATGAGGGAGCGGCGTTTCCCCATGTCCGCCTTCCCGGCCTGCCGGCCCCCCTAGTGGCCCTCGGTCTCGCGAAGCAGGGGATTTCGGACGTATCGACAGAAAAGCCCGTCCAATTGGTCTTTCTGATCCTGACCCCCGAGGAGAAGCCCGAGGTCCAGATCCGCATCCTGGGCATGGTAAGCCGGGCAACTCAGAACAGGCATCTTTTTCAAAGCCTTGCCCTCGCCGGGACTTCCGGGGAGGCCTTTGGACTCGTCGAAACTTGGGAAACTTCGCTCAATTCAACGCAATGACCAAAACCGTGGGGAGTGAAATTTTAGAAATCCATCGCAGACTGAGAACCATTCGAAGGGTGGAAGTATCTACAGGAGGCACGATCAGATGAACAATAGAACACATTTCAAGGGTCTCTTCCGCGCCGGAGGGGGGATAGTAATTTTCCTTGTATTCCTCCTTTGGTTCTGGTTCTGCTCTTTCCCGGCAACGGGCAACTCCGGCGGAGGAAAACGGGGTGATGCGCCACATTGTCAGGAGGAGTGTCTCAAACGGCACTCGGGGAAAATGAAACAACTTGCCGCAAAGTATGAAAAAGGGCTTAATGTGATGGCCTATCAGGACAAGGTGGAAGAGGAGGCCCTGCACTACTCCGGGTGCCTGGACGAATGTCGTGCAGTTCAGCCGGTGAAGTGAGGCCGACGACAGGAGCGGGACCGTCGCCATACCACTGTTTCGGACAAATGACAAAGAAGACACCACCGTGTTAAGTTAGAGGGAACTCCTGCAAAAACAGGGTGGCTAACCGCGGCAAAATTCTTCATATTTGCCGATTTCATACGGGCTTCCGATGGCGAAGGGGACACGCTGGTGCGCGTGGCCGGGTGCAATCTCCATGACCCTGGCCTTCCCGTTGGTTGCCCCTCCACCTGCCTGCTCGGCGATCATGGCGAGGGGGGCGCATTCGTAGAGGAGTCTCAGTTTCCCCTCAGGCCTCTTGTCGTCCTCCGGGTAAAGGTAGATACCCCCCTTGTGAAGGATTTGGTGGAGGTCGGCCACGAGGGCTCCGGAATACCTGAGGGAGTAGGTTTCCTCCCTGGCAAGGGTGCCGGCGAACCTTTTGACCGGATCGGCCCACCGTTGATAATTGCCGAAATTGCTGCTCATTATGGTCCCTTTGGCGGGCATGCGGACCATGTCGTGGGTCAGGACGAACTCTCCGATCTGCTCGTCGAGGACAAAGATGTGCACCCCGTCTCCCGCGGTGTAGACGAGCAGCGTCGATGTCCCGTACATGATATAGCCGGCTGCCACCTGCCCGGTCCCCTTCTGCAAAATGGATTCTTCCACGCTCCCTTTCAGGTTGCGTATGGAGAAGATCGAGCCGATAACGCAGTCCACGTCCAGGTTCGAGGAGCCGTCGATGGGGTCCACGAGGACCACGTATTTCCCGGGCTCTCCCCCGGAGGAGATGGCCAGGGGCTCGTCCATCTCTTCGGAGACGACAGCGCCCACGATATCGACGTACTCGAAGGCCTCGATAAAGATGGTATTCCCCAGCTCATCGAGTTTTCTCACTTCCTCGCCCTGCACGTTCAGCCCCCCGGTAAGGCCCGTGAGCCCGTCCAAGGCGATCCGCCGCATGGAGCTGGAGATAATCTTCCCCACGGTCCCCAGCTGGTCCATGACGGCCGTCAACTCACCTGCGGCCCCGGGATACGCGTGCTGCTGCTGGACAAGAAAACGGTTGAGGGTCATATGCTGCGGTATCTTCCGCTCCATTTTTCGCAGGGCCTCCGTAATGAGAACCACGATCTTTATCGTTTCTTTAACATTAATGACTCCCCTGAACGGCGTCAACCCGCCTCCGGACCTTAAACGCTCTTTGTGGCCTTGGGGATTGTTGCATTTTCCTCCGACGTGCGCCATAATTTGTCGATACCATGAACGACTACCGTCATAGCATTCCCAGGGCTGCCTGGCCTCCGGAGCTACGGGGGCTCTGGGACGGACCGGCCTGGGGCGACGTCCCCTTTCTCCCCATCGATTGCTTCAGGCCCGAGAGTTCTTCGCACCGGCCCCTTGTGCGATGCAAGCTGTTATACGACGAGAGCCGCCTCTACGGGCTGTTCTTCGTCCGGGACCGATATGTGCGATGCATCCATACAGATTTCCAGGCACCCGTCTGGGAGGATAGCTGTGTCGAGCTCTTCGTGCAGCCGGACCCCGACACGGGCTACTTCAATTTCGAGTTCAACTGCGGTGGGACAATGCTCGCCTCTTACGTGACGGACCCGGCCAGGGTCGACGGGCGAGTGGCGGGGGCCACGCCCCTTTCCCCGGAGGAAGGTGGCCAGGTAGCCGTTTATGGCAGCCTTCCTCCCCTTGTGGAGCGTGAGATAGAGGATGAAGTCACGTGGTCGCTCGAGTTCGCGATCCCTTTCGCGTTGTTTCATGCTTATGTGGGGAATCCGGGCACGATAGCGGGCCGGGAGTGGCGGGGCAACCTCTATAAGTGCGGCAACAAGACGAGCCGCCCCCACTGGGCTTCGTGGTCCCCCTTGAAGGAGCGGAACTTCCACGCCCCTCAAGACTTCGGCGTACTGCGGTTTGCGCCATGATTCGCCCGCAGCAGACGCTAAATGTAGTATAATAGTATCCTGTGACAAGATATGCCGGGGAGGTGAAAGATGACGCTCGGCAAGGTATATGAGTGCAAAGACTGCAGTCGTACTTTTCGCGTGGACGAAGTTGAGGTAAAGGAGCAAAAATGTCCGAGCTGCGAAAGCACTAATACGGCCCCGAGGCAGGCAAAGCCCCTGCCGTCGTGGCTGATGTCCCGATTGACGTCGGAATCGGGCTGAAAGTAGAAAGAGGAGTGGCGGCGCCATTCCAGGCAAAAAGGCCTCCGGCATGGGTGTACTCTTCAAGGGATCGCCTGTGCCTCCCGATCCATCATGCCATCGCCAACGGAAGGACATTATAATAATCGGCAGAGATAGGGGAAGAATCGAGACTGTGCAAAAAACCAGTGAAATAATTCACAAAAATACTTGACTCTGCCACTCATTCGGGTTAACAAGATTCTAGTACAAGATTCTAATAAGGAGACAGGAGAGAAGGGATGAAGCTATTCATAAAGATCAGTTGTTGTATTGCCTTCGTAATATCTTTGGCTTTCACCGCCCAGGCTGCGGACATCAAGATAGGAGTCGCCGAGGCCCTGACGGGACCTGTCGCCAAGTATGGCGTGCCCATTAAAAACGGTTTTGTCCTCGCTACCGAGGAGATCAACGGCGCGGGCGGTATAAAGGGGAATAAGATCGCCCTCGTGATAGAAGACGAGCAGGCGAAAAAAGAAGAAGCGATCAATGTCTTCAAGAAGTTCATCTTCCAGGATAAGGTACTGGCCATCTTCGGCCCGACCCTCTCCAATTCGGCATTCGCCTCCGATCCATTTGCGAATGCTCAGAAAACAGTCGTCTTCGGCACCTCCAACACCGCGGAGGGCATTACTGCCATCGGCCCCTATGTGTTCCGTAATTCCGTCGCGGAAGCGGACATCCTGCCGATCGTGATCAACGCGGCAACAAAAAAACTGGGACTGAAAAAGGTCGCCCTTTTCTATGGCAATGACGATTCCATGACCAAATCGAGCCACGAGATCTTTTTAAGGGCCGTGAATGCGGAAAAGCTGCAGGTACTGACAATCCAGACCTTTGCCAAGGGTGACATCGATTTTTCCGCCCAGCTTACCAAGATCAAAAGCCTCAATCCCGATGCGGTAGTCTGTGGCGCCCTCGTGGAAGAGGCATCGAATATCATCCTCCAGGCCAGAAAACTGGGGTTGCCCGATAAGGTCAGGTTTATCGGCGGCAACGGTTTCAATACGCCAAAACTGATTCAGATTGCCGGAAAGGCCGCAGAAGGCTCCTTGAGCGGCAGTCCGTGGTTCCTGGACGATCCGAGTCCCAGGAACAAGGCGTTTGTCAAAGCCTACACCAAGAAATTCGGCGTAGCCCCGGATCAGTTCGCTGCTCAGGCCTATGATGCCCTCTACATTATGGCGGAAGGGATCAAGGCCATCACGATATCGGGCAATCTGGAAAAAGACAGAACGGCGCTCCGTGACTCCCTGGCCAAGGTAAAGAATTTCAAAGGCGTAGGCGGTCCTTTCTCCTTCAACGAACATCGTGACGCCGAACAGAAGGGGCGGGTACTGACTATAAAGGACGGCAAGTTCGCCGTTTTCGCCGAATAGCGTTATTTGATGCATTGATCTTCACAAATATTCCGCGGTACTGAGGCAGGAAAAGTGTTCTTACAACAATTTGCCAATGCCCTCGGCCTGGGCGCGGTCTACGCGCTTTTTGCCCTCGGCTTTACGTTGATCTTCGGTGTGCTCGAAATTATAACTCTGGCACACGGCGCCGTCTTTATGGTCGGCGCCTTTGCCGGTCTTGTGATCGTCACAAAATTTAACGTAAGCCCCCTCATTGCGATCCTGGCCGGAATGTTGGCCTCGGGTATCCTCGGCTGGCTGATAGATCTGGCTGCCGTGCGGCCTTTACGAAAAAGAGAATTTCATCATCTGGCGCCCATGATCGCCACCATCGGCTGTGCCACGATCATTGTCAGCATTTCCCAGGGTATTTTCGGCGCCGAGGTCTATCGCTTCCCCTTCGATTTCATGCCGGTTACCTCCTACACCTTTTGGGCCATACAGATGACCTCGCTGCAGATAATTATCATCGGCGTTGCCCTCTGTTTGATGTTGATCATTATCTTCCTCCTGAACAGGACAAAGTGGGGCAAAGCAGTGCGCGCCGTTGCGGAAAGTCCCCGCACCGCCGCCTTGCTCGGTATTCCCGTGGAGCGCACGTTCCAGCTGACTGCGTTCGTCGCCTCCGCCCTGGGCGGGGCTGCCGGGGTGCTGACGGGGATCAATTTCAATGCAGTTCACGCCTTCATGGGCGGTCCGATCATGCACCGCGGGATCGCCGTCATCATTCTGGGCGGCATGGGGGATATCAGGGGCGCGGTGCTGGGCGGACTGATTCTCGGTTTTTCGGAGATAATGAGCGTGGCCTACATCTCTTCGGATTTTCGCGATGCCGTCTCCTTCGGCCTGCTCTTCATCATCCTCCTTGTCAGGCCCTCCGGCATATTCGGCTCTGCCATAGAGCGGAAAGGATGAGGGGGGAAGGATGAACGAATTTTTGATGTCCTTCTGGCAAACCTATAACACCCTCGTCTATACCATCCTCGTCCATGGCATGCTGGCCCTTTCGATCTACATTACCCTTGCCTGCGGGCAATTGTCGCTGGGGAATGCCGCGTTCATGGGGATCGGCGCCTATACGGCTGCCCTCTTTACCATGAAGCTGGGCGCCCCCTTCGGCCTCTCGCTCCTTGCCGGCGGCATGCTGCCGGCCTTCGTAGCCCTGGTTATCGGCGCACCGACTTTAAGGCTGTCGGGCGTCTACCTTGCCATGGCCACCCTTGGCTTTGGGGAAGTGGTCAGGGTAGCGTTTCTCAATATGACCATCACCGGAGGCTCGGTGGGCTTAAACGGCGTACCGCCAAAGACGGAGCTCTGGCACCTCCTCGCGGTAATGGCGGTGCTCATCTATTTTTTCCTGAAGCTCAGGAATTCCCGGTTCGGCCGGGCCTTGGAGGCCATTCGGGAAGATGAAGTGGCCGCAACGGTAATGGGCATCAAGACCACCTCGTTCAAAGTGTGGGCCTTCGTGATCGGGGCTTTTATCGCGGGCGTGGCCGGCGGCCTCAATGCCCATTTCACCTTTTTTCTCTCGCCCCGGGAGTATGGGTTCGACTTTGCCGTAGACATACTGACCTTCGCTATTTTAGGCGGTACCGGAACATTCTGGGGGCCCCTGGCGGGCAGCACTATCCTCACCGTTCTGCCCGAATTGCTGAGATTCATAGGGCCTTACCGCCTGGCCTTGAACGGCCTGATCCTGGTGCTTGTGGTGATTTACCTGCCCAACGGGATCATAAGAGTGAAGAAGAAGGATTGACGAAAACAGATGCTGCGACTGGAAAACATCACAAAAGACTACGGCGGGCTCAGGGTCCTGGATTCCCTCTCCCTGAAGGTCGGGGAAGGATTGATCTTCGGCCTCATCGGTCCGAACGGGGCCGGGAAAACCACGCTCTTCAATATCATCAGCGGCCTCTCCCGCCCTACCTCGGGACGGGTCGTCTTTAACGGCGCCGACATCACCAATCTTCCTCCTTCATCGATCGCTGCCCGGGGGATGGGGCGCACGTTTCAGAATATCAGGATTTTCAAGGAACTGACCCTTCTGGAGAACGTACTTGCCGGTATGCATCGCCTCTATACCTATTCGCCCGTGGCAATGTTATTGAATCTTCCCATACAGGGGCAGGAAGAAAAGGCTATGCGCGAAGAGGCAATGGAGATCCTCGATCTCTTTCACCTGGCCGATAAGGCGAAACGCCGGGCAGACAGCCTTTCCTATGGGGAACAGAGGAAGCTGGAGCTCGCCCGCGCCCTGGCCACTTCACCGAAGCTGCTTCTGGTAGACGAGCCGGCAGCCGGAATGAACCCTTCGGAAACGGAAGAACTGATCGGCGAGATCATTGAGATCAACAGCCGGGGCTATACCATCTGCCTCATCGAGCACGACATGAAATTTGTGATGGGCGTCTGTCTCCAGGTGGCGGTGCTCAATTTCGGGGAATTGATCGCCCTTGGGTCCCCCGACGAGGTGAAGAGTAATCCTCTTGTCATAGAAGCCTATCTGGGTAAGGAAGAACATTGATGACGATCCTGGAGCTTAATGACGTATACGTAAATTACAACCACATCAAGGCCCTACAGGGAATATCCCTGAAGGTGGGAGAGGGTGAGATCGTTGCTCTCATCGGCGCCAACGGCGCGGGCAAAAGCACGGCCCTGAACGCGATCTCCGGCGTACTGAAAATAACCGGCGGAACGATCAAATACGAAGGGAAGGATATTGCCGGCCATTCCCCCCAGGCGATTGTCCGTAGCGGCATAGTTCAGGTCCCCGAGGGACGGGCGATCCTCACGACGCTGAAAGTGAGGGAAAACCTGGAAATGGGGGCCTTTACCGGAAAATCCCACAGGCTGAAAGAGGATATGGAGGCCGTCTTCACCCGCTTTCCCGTGCTGCGCAAAAAGCAGGAGCTCCCCGCAGGAAACCTCTCCGGCGGCGAGCAGCAGATGCTGGCCCTGGGACGGGCATTGATGGCGAGACCCAGGCTTCTGTTGATGGACGAGCCGTCGATGGGGCTCTCTCCCATCCTGGTCCGTGAGATTTTCCACATCATCGCGGAAATAAACACACAGGGCACAAGCATCCTCCTGGTAGAACAAAACGCGCGAATGGCCTTGGAGATCAGCCAACGGGGCTACGTAATCGAAACAGGCCGCATCGCGCTCGAAGACACATCCGCCAACCTGCTTCACAACGAGAAGGTCATTCACGCCTATCTGGGCGGGTAAATTTTCCTCAGAAAAAAGGATTTTTCACTTTTCACTTCCCTTTCCGCCGTAGCCGTTTATTCAAAGTGAGGAAGTAAAGGGCGCCTCTCATGAGGTATATTTCAGGGCGGCGCAAGACCGAACACCAACACCACTTGCAGAGGAGGGAGTCCGCCTCAGGCAGGTTTCATAATTTATCTTGACAGCGGCGGGAGGTATAAAGTATAAGCCCTTTTTTAGTCATTTCGCGGGAGACAAGAATGAATGATGGAAGAGGAATGGCGGGGCTGCTATTGGTTTTGCTCGGCATAGCGGCAATGTTCTGTTATCGTATATTCCAGGCAGATATAATCGCCTTATTGGAGAATTGTTGCAGTCAGGACCACCACATTCTCCCCGTTACGATGCGAAGAGTGAACATCGCGGCCTGGTTTATGATGGCAATGACTCTTGCCTCCGGATTGGTGCTTATAAAGGCAAGAGATGAATACTGGTGGAGCAGAGTAAAGAGTATATTTGTGAGAGATCCCCTGCCTGGCCCGGGCCTGCTTTCGCCGGTTCCTGTTTTATGTCTCTCTTCCGTTATAGGGTTTGCATTTACCGTCGGCTACGCACTCTTCAGCAAAGATGGTCATAATATCGCCTACCGCGAGGATGGCATCCTCGAGACACTCACGGCGGTGCTGATGCTGTTGAACGCCATCGTTCTGGGCATTTCGGTGATAAAAATGAAAGCCGGAAACGAACAGGCGACCAAGGGGCCAAGATACGTACTCGCGTGCTATTGGTTGCTGGTACTTGTCTTTTTCCTTGACGCCATGGAAGAGCTAAGCTGGGGCCAAAGGATTTTCGGATGGAATACGCCCGCTCTTCTCACGGACAGCGGGTTTCGTGAGATTAACATCCACAACTTTATGGACCTGGATTACTATCTTTATTTCTGTCCCATCCTGCTTCCTGTTGCGACCATGGCCCAGGTGTACCTGGAATTGAAAAAGAACTATCTCTCTTTCGCAAGGCTCGTGCTGCCCCACTCAAATATGATTGGACTGAATCTCGCCATATGTTTCGCCGGCGTGATCGGTTGGCCCGAGCTCCTGGAAGAACTCGTATCCCTTCTCGCGTCATTCTATGTATTCAGGATCTTTCTCTTTGCGAAGTATAATACGGCCAAGGAGATGGCCCATGATCCGGCGGAAATGGGGCCAAATCTTTATTCCGACCAAAAGGCCGTTATGTCGGCCCAAAGGCAAGAATAAAGACTTCACCCCCTAATGGACTCTTCACCACCATTTTGTCCATAACAAAAAAATATCAGCGGCGCGATTGCAAGGTGCACGACAGGCTTACACTGAAACCTAAAGTGTTGTTACCATATTGAATCCGGATTTTCCTGGAGTTCGTCTTTTCCACTGTGAGGAAGGAAACTGCGCCGGTGGCAGACCCATACCCATGCAGATCTGCTAAACAGTTCGTAGTGGTGATAGCATAGGTCCCGCGGAAAGACTCTATTACACCGTTTGCAGGACATTCATCAAGATATCGGCCGATAGGACCATACTGGTCCCGCACCACGTATATCCCGGCAAAACCATTCCTGGGAGAGGAGCTCCAATTTACCACGCACGCAGAATCCTTCGTAACCTGGAGGTTCAGGTTATCGAAATATACAAATAATTGTTATCCGATACCTGATAATAAGGCGGTTGGTCCGTGAAAGACGGGACCACCGTCGCGGATTTAGTGCACACCCATTTCCCGACAAGGAGATTAATGTCGTTAGGCGTGCACTCTGAGGCAAGCAGCAGGATCGGAGAAAACACTAAGAGCGCCACAACCAGAGTAAACTTCTTCATCATGGATTCCTCCTGTCAGTATTTCGGTTTCTCCCGCACATCTTTACCGCTGTCGAAGGAAGCGGTATTACCATGTCTTTGATAATCAAGTGTATACATATATTTCACTAATCCACTAATAAAAAGTTAAGTCTCCTTCAATTAAAGTCAATTATTGGCGTGAAATAGATCGAAATGGGAGGGAAAATGGTCGTACTTCCCTTTCGCCCCCGCCCTTGCCGGGCGGGGGGTTCGATTGGGAGGGCAAGGCTATTTCTTTGCGGAAAGCTCCTTCGCGGCATTCCTGCCGGCGATGCGGCCGAAGGTGACGAGGTCGATGAGCGCCGCGCCGCTGGCCGGGTAGCGCTCGCCGAAAATACCGGCCGTGTCGCGGCCTGCGGCGTAGAGCTTCGGTATGACTTCCCCGTAGCTGTTGAGGACCTGGGCATTCGGATTGATTTTCAGGCCGCCGTTATGGCAGACCAGGCCGACGTTCACCTTAAAGGCGTAATAGGGAGGCGTAACGATCGGGGCAAGCCCCTTCCTGCGGTTGAACTCGGTGTCTTTGCCCGCCTGGGCGTTCCCATTATATGCGGCAACCGTCTTCTCGAGGGTTGAAGCGTCGATGCCAATGTTGCGGGCAAGCTCTCCCACGGTCTCTCCCTTCCAGACGGCGCCCGCTTTTACTGCTTTATCCATATCTCTCGGGTCGAGACCGAGGGCAAGGGTCCGGGTGGCCTCAATCCCTTTCGGCGTCAGCTCCAGGGCCTTTTTCAGCGTCTGGGAGTCGAAGATGCAATAGGAGCTCGCGCTGCTTTTCGCGATCATCTGCTCGCATACCAGGATATAGTATGCCCCTTCGTCAACGAACCGGTTGCCTTTTGGGTCGACGTAAATGTTGGGCAGGCCCCAGATGTTGATGTAGACGATGCCCGCCATGGTCTGGCCCGGGAAGAGGACGGCCGGGAGAATGCCCCCGCTGTTCAGGGCCCCCAGCGCAGCCCCCTGGGATATGCCCATCCGGTACCCGTCCCCGGTGGCGCCCCGGGCGCCGGCAGGAACGCATTTCGCGATGGAGGGGGAATAATCGAGGAGCCACGGCCGCGCCATATCGGTGGCCATGATCCCCCCTGTGGTGAGGATAACGGCCTTCTTTGCGCGAATATTGAGCTCCTTGCCCCGCTGCCGCACCTTTACACCCACGATTTCACCACACGCCGCGGTCGCGCCCGGTTTCGTGATGAGCTGCACGGCCTGGGTCGCGGTCATGACTTTCACGTTCTTTTGTTTGGCCACCTCGTTCGCGAGCGCCTTGTAGACCGCCCCGCCCGTGCCCTTGGCCCTGTGGCCCCTCTTCTTAGCCGGGGTAACCGCCTTATACTCGGGCTCCTCCTCCATGCCGCTTGTATAGAGAAGGTCTTTCGGAAACTCGACCCCCAGGCTTTCGAGCCACGCCACGTTCTGGGCCGACCTGTCCGAGGTAATGCGGATGAGCGCATCGTCGGCTCTGCCGTGTCCGCAGGCCTTCAGGTACTTGAACATATCGTCGGCCGAGTCCTCGATCCCCAGACTCTTCTGGAGCGGAGTTCCCGCCGCATATACGGCGCCCCCCGAAAGGGTCGTGGAGCCCCCGCCTATCTGCTCCTTCTCGAGCAGTATGACCGTCGCCCCTGCCTTCGCGGCCTCGATAGCCGCGCACGCACCGGCGCCCCCGAACCCCGCGATCACCACGTCCGCTTCCCCGTCCCACTTCTTAGGCATCGGGGCAGCTTCCGACGAGTTCGTGAGCGAAAGGCCCGCCGCCACCACTGACCCGGCCACCCCCGCCGCGATAAACTGCCGCCTGGAAATCGCTTTCCCAGGTTTCTTCTTTTCGTCGTCAGAATGCATATAAAACCTCCTCATATCAGATTCAGCGTTGCTTCCAGATATTCTATTATAGGCGCTAAAATTGACGCCATTCAAGGATATAATGCCATCCCCCGGGCACTTAAGCCGAGGCTGCCGGGGAAATCCTCGTGGGGGCCCTGGCGGTGGAAGAAATGCCGAAAATAGACTCGTATTTATGGGGTCCTGCGGGCGGACGAGCGCTGAAGTCGGTTTGAGGCCACGGCCCTCGCTCTAGCCGGGAGTGTGGAATTGACACAAAAGGCCCATCCGCGGCGCCATGCTCCGCCCGTGCCCTATGGCGTCTCCTTGCGGAGCGGAATTGACGGATGTATATGTGAGCGATATACGATAAATATGATATCTGACATTCTCGCGAATTGCACCGGTTTCGAATGGGATACGCACAATTCCGAGAAGATCAGGACCAGGCACAACGTCACACCGGGTGAATGCGAGCAAATTTTCTTCAATATTCCTGTGGTGGCGGGTGATGACGAAAAGCACTCGGAGAACGAAAACTGCTTCTATGTGTTGGGACAGACGGACTCCGGCAGGTTTTTGTTTCCGGTTTTCACCATTCGCGAGGACAAATTGCGAATCATATCCGCGAGAGACATGAAAAAGAAAGAGAGGAGGGCGTATCAAACCCATGAAGAAGATCCCGCAGTTCAAGAGTGAAGAGGAAGAAAGGAAGTTCTGGCAAAGTCACGATTCCACGGAATATATTGACTGGAAAAAGGCGGAGAGGCTCACGCTGGCCAACCTGAGGCCCTCGGTGAAAACAATCTCTCTCCGTCTTCCCGAATCCATGCTCGAAGAACTGAAATTATTGGCAAATAAGCGCGACGTACCCTATCAATCCTTGATCAAGATTTTTCTGTCCGACAGGATAGAGCAGGAACTCACGGGTAAGGGGCACAACAGGTGAGGCAAGGGCTTTACATTTCACTTTTCCTGCTGAGCCTCCTTACCGGCAACAGCAGCAAGAGTGATAACAAGGAGGCTGACGCGGCCATCACAAATGCCCAGGTGTAGGCGCCGGTTCTATCGATGATCCAGCCGCTCAATATAGGGGCGATAATCGAACCCAGGCCGTGAAACAAGGTCCAGAAACCAATAATGCTGCCGGAATAATCCGCAGGGAATAGATCCCGCGCAGAGGCGGCATAGACTGCCCAGAGGGTTCCGTAGCCGATACCGAATATGGCTGATACTATGCATAAAGTCGACAGTTGATGGGAATAGGCCATGCCGAATGCCCCGAAAGCCGTAAGCAGCCCGCAAAGCATCATAATTTCGAGCCGCCCCACTTTGTCCGACACATGTCCGAGGATCAGCTTGCCTATTGTTCCCGCGACCGCTATCACCAGTAAGAGACCCGTGGCAGAGGCATAGGGTATGGTCAATTTCTGCGTCGCATAGCTTGTCAGGAACGTAAAGGGGATCAGTATGGAAAAGCTGATGCACAGGTAAGAAAACCCGATCAGATAGAACTTTGGATCTCCGAAAACTACCTTGTATGACCTTTTGACGGGAACCTGCACCCTTTCCTGGACGCCGGCCGGGGTCTCCGGGTGATTCTTTATAAGGAAGAAATTCATACCCGCCACCACCAGTGCGGTGACACCGAGGGCGAGCCATACGGTTCTCCAGCTATGGTCCCTGATGATGATCGGCACGATAACGCTCCATACGGCAATGCCGACCGTAGTCCCAAGGTCTACCACCGAAATAGCTATGCCTCTCCTCTTCGGGCTGACCCATCGCATGACCACCGCAACAACCGGGGCCCAGCACGCCGAATGGCCGATCCCTATTATGGCGAAGAAAATGGAGGCCTGCACGACCGAGGAGGAGAAGGACATGAGGCACGTACCGGCGCCCAGAATAGCCACAAAAACGGTGAGAATAAGCTTTGTATTGAATCGGTCCGCGAGAATGCCCATCAAAGGCGAAAAGATGGTAGCCGTAACAAAATAGGACGAGAAAATGACTCCCGCCTCGGTTTTCGATATTGCAAGGGTGGACAGCATGTAGGGCAGAATCAGTCCATAGGAATATCTGACCGCAAATGCAATAAAAAGTGTAAAGAAACCGGCAGTAACGACGCCTATGACACGCTTTTCCATTCTATCCAATCCTTAGATCATCTTGATAACGTCATAATCGGCCGGAGGGCGCTTTGCGGCCCGGCTCGCTAAGCCTATGCTTTCGAAGCATCCATTAATGAGGTAATCTTCTTCCGGTACCGGTAAGTCTTATGACGATTTGACGCCTGATGTCAAAGGAAAATCGGCGGATGCCCTTGTTTTCCCCCTCCCGGAGGGAATATGGTTCGCTCTCTTCCCTGGTGACAAAAGATATGATAGATCGCCGGAAGGTTATGTTTCAGAAAAGAATTTTAGGGGACATCCTATATTCCCCTGTCAACACCAAGTTGCAAAAAGAAACTATCCAACGATATCAACCATTCAGCCTGAATCCCCTTCATCACGGCGCACCCCTCTCGTCATCCGCCAGTACCTTATTTGGTGAACTTCGCTGCAATGTTTCTTGCCTTATCCATGGTAACCATGCAGGGACCGGTGCCCGGGCAGATGGAGGCAGGGAGCCAGCCCGAGAATACGGAGCCGGTACCTGCTTGTGCGGTAAGGACAACGGAAGTGTTGTAGGTAAACCTGTCCTTACAGGTTGGGCCGCAGTTGATGGCCCCGGGCGAGCTTGTGACGGTACCCGTTCCCTTTCTTATCGATACCTTCCTTACCGTCAGGGTCTGAGGCCCCGTGAATTTCGCAGTAATGTTTCTTGCCTTATCCATGGTAACCGTGCAGGGACTCGTGCCCGGGCAGAGGGCGACGGGGAGCCAGCCGGTGAAGACGGAGCTGCTATCCGCGATGGCGGTGAGGGTGACGTTCTGCTGGAAGGGATAGATCGCATTGGTGCGCGTACAGCCTGTAGGGCAGCTTATGCCGGAAGGGTCGCTGGCGACCGTCCCGGTGCCGTTACTGACCCTTTGTTTTGTCACCGTCAGTTTCTGGGGTCCCATAAAGGCAGCCGTCACTGACTTTGCCGAATCCATCGTAACGCTGCAGGCGCCGGTACCTGAACACCCCCCTCCACTCCAGCCGGCGAATGTGGAGTTTACGGAAGCCGAAGGGGTGAGGGCGACAACTGTACCTTGCGTGAAAAACTCATTGCAGTCATTACCACAGTTGATCCCGCCCGGGGTGCTCGTGACCAGCCCTGTCCCGTTGCCCGTCTTAACTACCCTGAGGGCCCTGGGCTCACCCGCGCCCCAGAGACCGTTCATGGAGCCGCTGGTGGTGAAGTGATTACAAAGGCCCTTATCGGTATCGGAGTCGCCCTGGACGTTATCGTTGCAGCATGGGGTCGTGGAGCTGCAGGTGACGCCGCCCCAAAGAGAACCGGCCAGCAGGTTCTGGCCGAACTTGCTGGGATGGTAGCACTCACATACACTCAGCATCACGTTGCCGAATGCATTCGTATAGTTAAACCTCTGATTGCCGATGGCGTCGGTCGTTTGCAGGAAGACTTCGCTCGCCCTGACCACGCCGCCCGTGCCAAAGGTCGGGTTGGGAGGGATGGCCTGACCCGCGCCCACCTGGTTGTATTCTCCAACGAGTCTTTCGCCGATGTCACGATAGCTGACCCAGGTTGTATAGGCATCGGCGATGCGGTCGGGGGTGCAGCTCGTCAGTGAGGGGCAGACACCATCCTCGCCGAAGAGGTTAGGCAACGCCCACAGGTCCTGGCAACTAAGGGTAAGCAAAGGCGTATCCACGACCTTTTCCGTGGCGAAGTTGCAGAGCTGGGATACCCTGATCGGATGGATGATCGCAATTTGGGAGCTTGGAATGGTGACGAGCACATCGAGCATCTGGCGCATCTGCAGTTCGTAAAAAAAGGTGGAGGTCCGGCAATAGTTGTTCGGGTCCCGATCGGCGCGCGAGCACGAGATCTGAATCTTGTCCTTTCCTCCCGCGCAGAGGTCGTTGTGACCCAGAAAAACAGTTATCAGATGCGGCGCGGCCTGACCCGATGCCCAGGTCTTCACCGCGGCCGCCTGGTCAGCGCCGGAAGACATCCGGGCTCCGTCTGCAGCGAAGTTGGCGGTGGGAACCGTACTGCCCTTGTATGCGGTGGCCCGCTCCGCGATACTGAAAGTCGTGTTGACTGTTTTGCTCGTTGAAAAATTGTACTCGGGCGTGTCGATGTACCGGCAGTCCCCGAAGTCGGAGTACTTCGCATTAAACGCCTGGGTTATGCTGTCCCCGATAGCCGCCACGGAGCCGAGGGTCCTCGTCGGGAAACCGGGGCCTGCGGCCTCTTGCGCCCGGGAATAGGGCACCAGAAGAGAAACCAGCATGAATACGCCGATAGATAGGTTTGACACTGCCCTGATGATTGACCGCTTCGTACCCATATTGTCCTCCTGATTCTGAAGTGACCCAAAGCCGAAACAGGGCTTCTTTGCCGTGCCGTATGAGCTCTTCCGGTGTGCGCCCTCGCTTTCATGCGGCTCTCCACTTCACGGTTATATCGTGCCCATCTGAGCACACTATAAGTTTGGGCGAAAAGACTTTCAAGTCTTCCCTGTCGGAAAGCATTTCCGGAAGGTGTTTAATTCTGACGATGGCCAAGAAGGGAGATCAGACAGAAACTTCGTTTCACCGTTCCTACGCCCGCCCGCATTACCCTATAAATACAGGTCTATTTTGGCATTGACACACGGGTTGGCGCGTTATATCCTCTCGGCAGATTGCTTCAGATCTTTGCTGATAACGTCCGTTTGGGTTAGCTGATGCGGGAAGGAAGGTATGCGATTTCCGGTTTCCCTTGCCCTCTGTCCCCGACGAGATATCCCCCATATCGGGGTTGCCTTATAATTTTGCGAGACCCATGAATCTCAATTTCGGCATCAGGTCAAATGCGGGAGGTCTATCCATGAAGCGTGTATTGGCGGTCTTGTTGGTCATCGGTCTTGTGATGGGATGTTCGTCCGCGTGGGCCCAGAAGAGCCAGAAGAAGGTGAGGCTTTCCATTGCAACGGGAGGCACGGGGGGTGTCTATTATCCCTACGGCGGGGCGATCGCGAACGTCATCTCCAAATACGTGCCCGGCGTGGAGGCGACCGCCGAGGTGACGGCGGCGGCCGTAGACAACCTGAAGCTCGTGGCGAGCAGGGATGCGGACCTCGGCTATGCCTATCCCGACCTCGCCTATGACGCGATGGAAGGGAAGGGGCTCTTCAGGGGCAAACTGCCGGTCAGGATGGTAGCCCAGTTGTACATGAGCTACTTTCACCTTGTCACCCTTTCCGGTAGCCCCATCAAATCGGTGGCCGACCTCAAGGGGAAGCGTGTTTCGACGGGGGCTCCGAGCAGCGGCACCGAGGTCGTGGCCTTCCGGGTCCTTGAAGCCTTCGGCATACGGGCCGACAAAGATATCAAGCGGGACCGTCTCAGCGTGGTCGAATCGGCCAATGCCCTAAGGGACGGAAAGATCGACGCCTTCTTCTGGGTCGGCGGCCTTCCTACCGGGGCGATCCTCGATCTCGCCGCCAGCCCCGGCGTATCGATGAGGCTCGTTCCCACCGACACGGCGCTGCCGAAGATATTCCAGAAGTACGGACAGATCTATACCAGGGAGAGCATCCCCAGGGCCGCATATCCGAAAATGACGGGCGACGTGGGTGTGGTCGGGATTCCGAATGTGCTTGTCTGTAACACGGACGCCGATCCTGACCTCATCTACAAGGTACTGAAGGCCATGTTCGACCATAAGGCGGACCTGGTTGCCGTCCACTCCGAGGCGAAGGAGTTGACCCTCCAGGGGGCGGTGATCAAGACCCCGGTCCCCTACCACCCGGGGGCAATAAAGTTCTTTAAGGAAAAAGGCATAAAGATGTAGGGCCGGGTAATGGCGCTCCTTCGCGCAGGCCTTCTTCTGACGATGCTCGCATGGGCCGGCACAGCCCCGGCCGGCGGGATTCCCGAACGGCAGCTCCTAGTTCTCGGAGGTGAGCCGGAAAAGGCGCGCGCGTGCCTGCCTCTTAAGGAAGGGGAGCCAATTTATCTCGAATTTATCAACTCCATATATTTGGCACCCGTGCGGGAAAGCCTTGTCTACATTGACGGGGAGGGTATCTTCGTGGTCAGGGTCGAGAGCCCTTCGGCAGGGGTATTCGAATATTACGGACTGGAGCCCGACGGCACCGGAAGCGCCACGTTGCACAGGAAGGTGGGAGATATCAGGATCAGGAGCTCCAGCTACAAAGACCACCGCCTGATTGTCGGGGGGAGGACCCTCCATCTGAAGGATGTTGCCGCCGCCGCCGAGCCCCTGGCCATCCGGGTCCGGCCGGGCGACATAAGTTGCGAGCCCTAGGGGCCATGTGAGCGGGAGGAGCATGTGATGGATCAAAGGGAGCCGACCGGCCAGGTCTCCGAAGAGCGCCTCAGGGAGGCGCAGAGATACATAGAGGAAGAGGAAGGGGTCACCCGGCGTCTTTCCGGGTGGAAGCAGCAGGCCGTCACCTGGTTCGCGGTGGCCATGAGCCTTTTTCACCTCTATGCGGCAGTGGCGACCATCACCACCCAGGTCCTGAGGGGCCTCCATGTCGCCATGGTGCTCTTTCTCAGCTACCTCGTCTTTCCTCCATCGAAGAAGAAGCTGCGCTCCATCGCCTGGTATGACGTGCTCCTTGCTCTCATGGGCGTGGCAACCATAGTCTATATGCTCGTCGATTTCGAGGAGTTCATTTACCGGGCCGTTACGCCCAACGCCCTGGACCTGGTGTTCGGCTCCATCCTTATCGTCCTTATCCTGGAAGCGACCCGGCGCGGCACGGGCTGGATCATGCCTTTAGTGGTCTCCCTCTTTCTGATCTATGCCTATGTGGGGCCCTGGCTGCCCTCGCCCTGGACCCACCGGGGATACACGTTGAAACGGATAGTCGGCCACATGTACATGACCCTCGAGGGCATATTCGGGGTACCCATCGAGGTCTCTTCCACCTTCATCATTCTCTTCACCATCTACGGCGCCATTCTTGAGCATACCGGGGCCGGCAAGTTCTTTATCGATTTTTCTTTCAGGCTCATGGGCGGGAAGCCCTCTTCCGCGGGCAGGACCGTGACCCTGGCCTCTTTCCTGCTCGGAGGGCCCTCGGGCAGCGGCGTGGCAACCACCGTCACATTGGGCTCGGTCGCCTATCCCATGCTGAAGCGCGCGGGATACGATAAGGAATCGGCAGGGGGATTATTGTCGGCAGGAGGGATCGGTGCCATCATCTCTCCACCCGTGCTCGGCGCCGCGGCCTTCCTCATCGCGGAGATACTGAAGATCTCCTATCTCCAGGTGATCAAGCTGGCCATAGTGCCTACCGTCCTCTACTACTGGTCCATATTTCTCATGGTGGAGTTCGACGCGAAACGCTTCGGCGCGAAGAAAATCGAAACCCGGGACGGGGAATCCGTCTGGCTTCTCACGAGGAGGTACTGGTACCACTTTTCGTCTCTCGTGGCGATCGTGGTACTCATGGTCATAGGCTTCAGCCCCATCTGGGCCGTATTCTGGGCCACGGTCCTGGCTTTCTTCACGAGTTACCTCAGGCGGGATACCGCTCTTACCTATAAGAAGGCCATAACCGCCCTGAGCGGCGGCTCTCTCGGGGTCCTCTCCGTGGCATGTACCTGTGCGAGCGCGGGCCTGATCGTGGGGGTGGTCACCCTTACCGGCCTGGGCTTGAAGTTTTCGAGCATCATAATAGGCTACGCGGGAGGGAGCCTCTTCCTCACGGCCCTCTTTACGGGCGTCCTCATGTGGGTCATCGGCCTGGCGGTCCCGGTGACGGCCACCTATATCATCGGCGCGGTGATCGCCGCTCCCGCGCTCATTCAGCTCAAGGTGCCCGAGGTTGCCGCCCACATGTTCATCTTCTACTATGCGGTGCTCTCCGAAGTGTCGCCGCCCACGGCGCTCTCTCCCTTTGCGGCGGCAGCCCTGACCGGCGGCAGCCCCTTTAAGACCATGATGCTCGCATGGAAGTATACGATCCCCGCGTTCATCGTGCCTTTCATGTTCGTCCTCACCCCCGACGGCATCGGCCTGCTCCTGGAGGGCCCGGTCCCGAATATGATCTGGACCTTCCTCACCGCCATGATCGGCATCGCCGGAATCGCGGGAGGTGCGAGCGCATGGCTTTTCAGACGGACCACGGCCTGGGAGAGGGTGGCCCTGATCGTCGGGGGGCTCCTCCTCGTCTATTCGAACATATACTTCGATCTCATCGGCATGGGGCTCATCGCGCTCGTGGTCGTGTGGCAAAAGATCACCCCGGGGCGGGCAGATATGGGGCTTGCCGGATAGGAGACCGGATGAGGGTTTCCGCAAAAGGGCAGGGCATGGAAGAAGGGTAATATATGGAAATCGTCTGTTTATGCGCCTTTGCCGCCCTCGCGGGCTTCATCGACTCCGTCGCGGGGGGTGGAGGGCTGATCCAGCTGCCCGCACTCCTCATCTTTCTTCCCCACGAGGCGATTGCCCACCTCCTCGGCACGAATAAACTTGCCTCCATCGCGGGCACCTTCTTCGCCGCGGGCCAGTATTCGCGGCACGTGCGGATAAGCTGGAAGACGACCCTGCCCGCCACCCTCGCAGCCCTTGTGTTCTCCTTCCTCGGGGCCAGGGTCGCGAGCCACATGAACCCGGCACTCATGCGCGTGGTCATCATCATGCTCCTTGTCGCGATCCTCATCCATTCCTTCGCGAGGAAAGACTTCGGCGCCCGTCACGCGCCCCGGGCCCACGACGTACGCCACTATCTTTTCAGCATCGCCACCGGTATGGTCCTCGGCTTCTACGACGGCTTCTTCGGCCCCGGCACGGGCAGCTTCCTTATCTTCGTCTTCATAGGGGTCTTCGGATTCAGCTTCCTCTCCGCCTCGGCCTCCTCGAAGGTCGTCAACCTCGCGACGAACCTCTCCGCAGTGCTCTATTTCGGATTCACCGATAATATCCTCTACGCCCTGGCTCTGCCCATGGCGGCGAGCAATATCGCAGGGTCGCTCGTGGGGGCGAGGCTCGCGATCCTCAAAGGGAACCGGTTCGTGCGGATATTTTTTCTCGTGGTCGTTTCCGCAATGGTGGTCAAACTCGGGTACGACACGTTCGCGAAGTAAGGGGAAGGTGACCATACGCCACATGAGAGATTTCCATCTCATGTCTCCCATATAACCGGGAAACAAGCCATTACCGCCTCAAAAAATGTGAAGAAAAGGCAGGGCCATCCCGACCCTGCCTTTTCTCATTCATCACACCCTGACGATCAGTGACCGGTCACCAGTGGTTTCTACTCGCTCACCTTGTTGTTCCGCTGGGCCTCCCGCAACCGCTTCTCGTCGGCGGGCGTGAGCTTCGGCCTGTCGATGGTGAGTGTCAGCTTGTTGAGCTTCCCGGTGAACTTGAACGGTACCCGGTAGTCGGCGTCATTCACCGGCGTACCCGTATCGGCGCCTACGTCAAAGTTCTCGTCCCATTGCAGGATCAGCGGGATCGTGTGCTCCATCTTCCGTTCCGCGACGACTTTGCCGTCCACTTTAAGAATGCCCGTGCCGCTTCGGCCGATACCGCTCAGGTTGTTGAAGGCAAGGGTGCCCATGCCAAGTCCGTCGTACTTGAAATCGAATTCAAGGGTATGGGAGCCCGGGGTTAAAGCCTCGGGACCTTCCCAGCGGATCCGCTCCAAATCGACCAGGTTCCAAAGAAAAATGGGCTTACCCTTCAGGAGATAGAATCCATAGCCTGCGAACCGGCCGCCCTGGGTCACGATCACCCCTTCGGCGCCCCCCTGCGGTATCTCCACCTCGGCCTTGAAGTGGTACGACGTGTTCAGTATGCTCGGGGCGTCGCCGTTGGGAGTTCCGGTCAGCTCCCCGGAGTAGGTGAACACATTGCGCCCGGCAGTGATGCTCGGCCTCGGCGTGATCAAGCGCGTCGCGACCGTCGCGTCGAGCGGCAGGACCTGGTATTTCTTCGCTTCCTGCCAGAAGATGCCCTCCAACTCCCTGAGCTTGTCCGGGTACTTGTCGGCCACATTGTCGGACTGGGTCCAGTCCTTTTTGAGGTCGTACAGTTCCCACGGGAAGCTCATCGGGTCCTTGGCGGGCGCCATGGTGACCCAGGGCGGACGCATGACCTTCGTGCTCGCGATCCAGCCGTCGTGGTAGATCGCGCGGTCGCCCATCATCTCGAAGTACTGCGTCTTGTGCGTCGACGGCGCATTTGCATTAGCCTTGTCGAAGGTGTAGACCATGCTCACGCCCTCCATGGGGCTCTGCCTGATGCCGTCGACCACCTCGGGCTGACGGATCTGTGCGGCCTCCAGGATGGTGGGAGCGATGTCGATGACGTGGTGGAACTGGTGACGGATGCCGCCCTTGTCCTTGATCACCTTTGGCCACGAGATCGCCATGCCCTGGCGGATGCCGCCGAAGTGCGATGCAACCTGCTTGGTCCACGAGAAGGGCGTGTCGAAAGCCCACGCCCACGGCACCGCCATATGGCCGTAGGTCTTGTCCGATCCCCAGACGTCATAGAAGTGCTTGAGCTGAGTTTCGACCGGCACCTCGACGCCGTTGAACATGGCGACCTCGTTCGGCGTGCCGTTCAGCGTGCCTTCGGAGCTGGTGCCGTTGTCGCCGTTGATGTAGATGATAAGCGTGTTGTCGAGCTTGCCCATGTCTTCCACCGCCTGGATCACGCGGCCGATCTCGTGGTCGGTATAGGCGACGTACGCGGCAAAGACATCCACCTGGCGGAGGAACATCTTCTTCTCACCGTCCGTGAGCTGGTTCCATCTCTTTAGCAGATCGTCCGGCCAGGGGGTCATTTTCGCGTCCTGGGGGATCACCCCGAGCCTCTTCTGATTGGCAAAGATCTGTTCCCGAAGCTCGTTCCATCCCTTGTCGAAAAGCTTCATTTTGCTGATTTTGGCGATCCACTCGGGCGTGGGATGATGGGGGGCGTGAGTTCCGCCGGGGACGTAGTAGATGAGCCACGGCTGCTCAGGCGCGAGGGCGTTGATGCGCTGCATATAGGCGATGGCCTCGTCCGCCATGGCAGTCGTGAGGTTGTAGCCGGGATTATCGATAAAAGGGTAGATATACGTCGTGTTGCGCGCGAGATTCGCCGGCTGCCACTGATTGGTATCCCCGCCCATGAATCCGTAGAAATACTCGAAGCCCATGCCGATGGGCCACTGGTCGAATGGCCCATCCTGGCTCGCCTGGAACGCAGGGGTGTTGTGGTTCTTGCCGAACCACGAGGTGCGGTAGCCGTTGTTCTTCAGGATGGTGCCGATAGTGGCTTTGTTTTTTTCGATGAAGCTGTTGTAGCCCGGGTAACCCGACGCCTGCTCGGAGATGACGCCGAAGCCTGCCGAGTGGTGGTTGCGGCCGGTGATGAGCGCCGCCCGCGTGGGCGAGCACAACGCCGTCGAGTGGAAATTCGTATACCGTACGCCGTTGGCGGCGATCCTGTCGAGCGCCGGGGTCGGGATCACGCCGCCGAACGTGCTCGGGACGCCGTAGCCGGAATCGTCGGTCATGATAAGCAGCACGTTCGGTGCGTCCTTTTTCGGCATAATGCGCGGCGGCCAGTATGGCTTTGAATCCATGGCGTTGCGCTCGATCTTGCCCTCGAACTTCGCGGGCGGCGCCGGAAGCCGGTCGCCCCTTATCGTTATGGTGGCGCTCGGTGAACCGGGTATCCCGGTGATCTGCTGCGCCATGGCCGGCACGAGCGAAAGCATCAAAGCGGCAATTGCAAGCAGGGCCGTAATTAGAACCTCCTTTCTTCTCATAAAACCTCCTCTCCTGATATGCTGACTATTTGACAAAGTGTGTAACGCGCCGGCGAACAACCAGGGAAAGGCGAGATTGATCTCTTTTAGGAATGGCGCCACGTGATATTGCATACCACACCATAAAACGGTTTTACCTGCTCACGGGAATAATATGCCATCCTTCGCCATACCTGCCGTTCGGCGCCGGGAGCACACCACCCCTCTCGATCCGCAGGTGGGGCGTCGACAGGAGAAATCTCGGGGATCGCTCCGGTATTACTTCATGTCACTGCTCCATTCCCGATGCTTCCCTAATGGTTTCTTCTTGTTTTTCGATATTTCTCCGAGGAGCATCTCGGCATCTCTATAGCCCGGGTACTTCTCTATGATGGCCTTTAACAACCTCGCCGCCTCGTCCCTGTCTCCCTTCTGATTAAGATAGAAGGCAAGGGAGAATGCATACCTGGGGTCCTGGGGCCTGAGATCGGCCGCCTTTCTGCAGTACCTCACCGCTTCGGCGATGCGGTCTTTTGAAGTAATGATGCAGAGGTTGTAAGCCGCCTGGGCCATCTGGGGATCGGCATCCAGCGCCTTCTTAAGATACTTTTCCGCCCCTTTCGGATCATTCTGCTCCGCCTTGAGCAGGCCCATATTGAAGTTGGCGGCGGCATTGTCCGGGGCCTCTTTCAAGGCTCTCTTGAGCGATTCGTCGGCTTTCTTGCCCTCTCCCATGCGGGCATAGGCCATCGATTCATTGACCATGGCCAGGACCGCGCGCGGCTCAAGCTTCAAGGCCGTGTCGTAAGCGCCGACTGCCTGTTTCAGCTCGTTGCGGTTCAGGTGGTAATTGCCCAGGTTGTAGTGCGATGACCATTGGTCGGGTCGTGCCGTGAGCGAGGCGAGGTACTCCTTGTGCGCAGTTTCAACGGTCTGTTTGCTCGCCCCGTCAAGGGGCAGTTTGAGGTAAGCCGTGAGGGATGCGGCAGCGCGAACCCGGACAAGACGGTACTCATCGGCCGTGGCAGCCACAAGGGCCTGGACCGCCTCGCGGGATGGCGCCTGTTGCAGCGCATCGGCTGCGGCGGCGCGTACCAGCGGAGAAGAATCCTTCATGGCCCCAAGCAGTGCCGGGGCCTTCCGTGCGTCCCCCGACCAGGGGATCATGCGGATAAGGGACGCGGCGAATACCTCATCACGATCCTTGCCGGTTATGTAGTCGAGCATCGCGGGCAGCTGCTTCCAGTCTCTGTGGCGAGCCCCCTCGATGAGGGCCGCCCTCGCGACGAGAGGCGCCTGATAGTCACGGGCGCGCCATTGCCGTACATGCTTGTCCGCCCAGACCGCGTCCTTATCGGTGTGGCAGAGGTTGCATGCATTGGGGGACTTGAAGGCAATGGTAGCCGAAGGCGTCGGCGGCAGCATGGAATGGTCGGTTCGGTTCATGCGGGCAAAGGAGGTCATGGGCATGTGGCAGGAGACGCATTTGTTCGCCGTGCTGTCCGGTTTGTGGCGGGTGTGGGCGACTGAGTTTTTCACACGATCCTCATGGCAGGGCATGCATGCATGGTTCGCCTTTTCTTCGGCCTTGAACCGGTAGCGGCCGCTCGAGGTGTGGCAGGTCACGCAGTTGATCTTCCCCCCCTTGGCGCAAGGGCTCATGAGCCACGAGGTGTAGGTGTAGTTCTCGCCCAGGTCGCGGCCGTCAGGGTAGTAGTCGGGGTTCTCCAGGGTAACGACATCGTAGTGGTCGAAGAATCTCTCCCCGGGCGCGTAAGCCTTGGTGACGGGGGACATCTTGGCGTGACATCCGGAACAGGCGGCGTTGTGCTGATCGGGCGTGAACTTCTTGACGCTGATGATCTTCATATCTTTCGGGAGCTGCCCCCTGGGGGTCTCCTTCATGACCCGGTTGTGCTCAGCCGACGGACCATGACAGGTCTCGCAGTTGATGCCCGGCTCCGCCCAGGTTGTGTGGTACCTATCGGTCTTCAGGTCGTAGTTGGTCGAAAGCTGGCTCACGTGGCAGTTGTAGCAGCCCGTGTTGAAGGTATAACCGGTGTCCTTCCAGCTTACAGGTTGGTCCCTGCCTGCGCCGGGGAAGTGGCGTACGCCGCTTGCGGCCGTATCGAACCAGACCTTTCTGTTGATGTCATATGCGAGGGGGAGCGTTTGCAGCCGCCCCCTTGGAAAGGGGGTCAGGAAGTAATAGACGTTCTTGCCTCCCAGGGCATGCGCGATGGCGTACTGCTTCATCCCCCCGGGGCCCTTCTCGGTGACTACGCCTCTGGTGAGATCGGCACGGTATTTAAGCTTGCCGATCACCACGTCCCCCGTCTGGGAAGTGAGCGCGGCTTTCGCAAATGTGGTACTGTAGGGCTGCATGGCCAGCCCGTGGCGGGAGTTGGACCAGAGATCATAAAACCTCTGGTGGCACTCCACACAGCTCCTGGAGCCCGCATAGCCCCGGTATCCCCCCTCCTCTGCGCGCGCGTTCAAAGCCGCGGCTATGATCGTTGCCGCCAGCGCCACCCGGAGCCATATTCGTTTCCTCATTGCGCAAATGTCCGGTTAAGAAATTTTTTGCACCCTTTCACTGTAATACTCCTTTCTGTGGTGAAACACGATGTATCTCCGATGCCGACGTCAGACCTAACGACCGAGCAGCACGAGGGCGTTACGCAGCGGGGCGTCGGAGAGCCTTATCACCCCCTCAAGCGGGCGGTCCAGCTCCAAAATCATAAAGAGTGAACCTGCGGCAGATAAGGCACACACGAGCAAGACCACGACTACTGTTGCATTACGCGGGGAGAAGAGACCGAAGCTGGAGAAGATAACGGTGAGCCAGAAGATCAGTATGAAGAGGAGCAGCATGGGCAGCGAACTCTCGTGGCTCTGTTCGACAAGCAGCCAGCGTGCATCCCCTATCTCGCCGATCAACTGCAAGGCCCGCGACTGAAGCCATCGTTGGGAGTCGTTTTTCGGGGTGAGTCGACTAAGATGTCCCTGGATAGTCTCGATCCCGACCCCCGCGTCAAAGACCTTCACTTCCTTTCGTCCTGTCCTCTCATCCGGCCAGACCCGCTCGATTACCGCGGCGACCGCGCGGCGCAAGAGATCGCGTGCATCCTTTGTCTCCGGTCCGTAGTCGGCCATGACGCGGTCCAGGGAGATGATTTTGGCGCCGGCCTGCTTGAGCCCACTGCTCATAGTATCGAAATTACCCTTTGCGGAGGCAATCAAAAGACCAAGGACAAGGGCAGCCAGCATCCCGATCATACCGGTCCCCAGCTTCACCGAATCCTTTGACTCGGCACTGAGATGATGATCGGGCAGCATCTCATGAAAGAGAATTCCGAGCATGGTGCCGCCAAAAATGCAACCAAATGTAACCAGGGAAATTGCCAATGGGCTCACGATTCACCCCCCCTTATTCATCCGCCAATCGTTCTATGCCTGTGCGGCCCGGGACCCCTGTCGTTAAGAGTCTTCTTATCGACCCTCGCGCGCCTTTATGGCTTCCTCGATTTTCGCTTTCACGGCATCGAGGTTGAAGCTCGCGCCCTTCTGCATGGGTGGATACTCCACGCCCGTCCTGGCCAGCTTCGCCACCTCCTGCTGGACAAAAATGAAACGCCAGAACTCGTACTGGAACCAGGAGAAATAATTCTGGGATCCGGCAAGAGTTCCGACCGGCCAGTCGAATCGCTCGAAGGGATCGAGGCGAAGGTTCGTCAGAATCGGCGCATCGACATGAACCTTGGGACCGATCCAGCCCTGAGGCTGCTCGATGAAACGATACTTGAAGTCGTCAACGCGCACCGCGCCCAACGTGCTTTCCCCGAAATAGAAGATCTCGTGGCGGTTCGAGGGACCCTTGCCCGTGATCATGTCCATCTGGTTATAGCCGTCGAGGTGGACTTTGTAGGTGCGGTCACCGAGTTGCTTTCCTTTCAGCAGCTCGGCAGCGATGTTCGGGTTGCCGGCAGCAGCCACAAAAGTCGGGAACCAGTCGAGCCCGGAGATGATGCCGTTCTCCACCTTGCCTGCCGGCACCTTGCCCGGCCAGCGGATCATTGCCGGCGCGCGGAACCCGCCTTCATAGATCGTTCCTTTTTGTCCCCGGAAGGGTGTGTTGCCGCCATCGGGCCAGGTGAATGTTTCCGTGCCGTTGTCGGTGGTGAACATGACGATTGTGTTGTCGTCTACGCCGATGTCCTTGAGTTTCTTCATCACGTCGCCCACGATATCGTCGATCTGGGACATGCCGGCTTCCTGAATGGTCCAGCCATTCTTCGAGTCGCGCATCTTCCTATACTTCTCCGAAAGATGGGTGACAATGTGCATGCGGGTCGGGTTGAGCCAGAGGAAGAAGGGTTTGCCGTCCGCCTTGGCCTTGTCCACGAAGGCGAGCGCCTTCGCGAGGATTTCGTCGTCCACTGTCTCCATCCGTTTCGGATAGAGCGTCCCGGCGTCTTCGATCTTTTGTTTACCGATCTTGCCCCACCGTGGCTGCACCGTCGGGTCATCCGTATCCGCGGCCCAGCTGTGGACCATGTTGCGCGGGCCGACTTTGTTCAGCAACTCCTGCGGGTAGGCGGAATGGGCGGGATCTTCCATTGCATCGAGGTGGTAGAGATAGCCGAAAAACTCGTCAAAGCCGTGAACGGTGGGTAGGAATTCGTTGAGATCGCCGAGGTGGTTTTTTCCGAATTGCCCCGTGGCATAACCCATGCTCTTGAGCGCCGTCGCAATCGTAGGCGCCTGGGCCGGCAAGCCGATAGGAGAACCCGCCTGGCCGACTGTGGTCATGCCCGTGCGGATCGGCAATTCGCCGGTGACGAAGCTCGCCCGGCCCGCCGTGCAGCTTGCCTCGGCGTAGTAGTCGGTGAAGAGCATGCCTTCGGCGGCGAGCTTGTCGAGATTCGGCGTTCGCCCGGCCATCATGCCCCGGTGGTACGCGCCGATGTTCCAGATGCCGATGTCGTCTCCCATTATGACGACAATATTAGGCTTGTCCGCCCCAATTGCCGGGCAGGCGATGAACGCCATAAGGACCACAATTGCGGAAAGGAGCTGCACCATTCTTGTATTCATCTTTTCCTCCCTGTCACTACTTCATTTCGTTTCTTGCCGTGCTCAGGTGCGCTACTTTCCTACTCCATGGGTCTCATCCGGAAAAATCTTCATCCTCTCCGCCCGGAACCTAAAAGCCCCTTTCCCGGCCGCCGCTTCGAGAACCTCTCAACGCAGCCTATGGTTTTGTTACGGCAATTCAAGCTAAAAACGGAAGCCCACTCCCGCGATGGGGCCATACATGTTCACGTCATATCTGAACTTGGTCGCACCGCTTCCCGACTCATAATCCACCTTCATGGCGCGGTATCCCAGATAGGTTCTGATTGCGGGGGTAAAAGAATATTGAAAGACGCCGGAGGCATTCCAGGAGAAGGTCGAACCCAGACCGAAGCCTCCAATATCGCCCCGTAACAGGAATGCGAGATCCCGGGTCAGGTCCGCGCGCATCCGGAGTCCTGCAAAGGGGTCAACCCACTCTTTACTTGCGCTCATATCGATAAGAAGACCGCGATCAGGAGCGGCAAAATTCAGGGTGCTTTCGAGGTACCAGTACCGGCCCCCGCCAAGGGCGTCAAGCGATATCTTTCTCCCTTCCCCGACCGGCCACCGGCCGATCCGGTACAGGCCGCCCAGCTCAACGATCCATTCTTTTATCTTGACGCTCCCCGAGACGGGTCCGACCCTTGGACCGGCGGTGTCCCCATCGGCCGTGAGTTTCACATAGAGTCCGTCCGCGAAGAACCCCCAGTTCCCTTTCATTGCTTCTACGTGCGCCATGGCTCCAAAGTCGAGGTCCTTCCAGATATCGGCAAAGCTCATATCCACTTTGGAATCGATGCCTCTTACCTGCACATTGCCGGTCAGGGCCGTTGCCCAGAGATAGGGTATTACCTCCACCTGCCATTTATCACCTTTGATGGAGTCGCTCTCACCGGATGAGGTCTCCTGACCGTATGCCCACGGACAGAACATTGCGAGCGCCAGCGTAACCGTAAAAACCACGAAGAGCATTTCAGCTTTTTTCCTCATCTCCCTTTCCTCCTCAGTGAAATCTGCAAGCCCCGCCTGAAGGCGACGAGGGCTCGCAGGCCGCCTTTAGGCGGGGCTTGGTACGCTGACCCGCTATTGAGCGGGCGTCTCGACCGCTATTACCATGGCATCGGTGACCCTCAGGACGATGTCGTCGCCCACCTTCACGGCCTTGAACCTCTTTGCCCTCTCGTCCACCGAAAAGGTGGCCACGTTGCCCTCGGGTCCTTTGAGCGTTACGGTTCGGTTCGCATAATCGATTGCCTCGACCCTGGCAGTTATTTCAGAGGTACCTGTCATGACAACGCCCGGCTTTGCGCCCTTGGGCGCCACCTGGACGGTCCGGACCTCGCCCTGCGCCGGCGAGTCAGTAGCCTTCCTGACATAGAGCGCCACGGATTTTGCATAAGTTACCTTGATCTCGTCACCCGCCTTTATCTGGTCGAAGTTTTTCACGGACGGGTCCACCTTGTGAGCGACCATTCTCCCGTCCGGAAATTTGAGGGTCAAGGTCCGTGCCGCCGCGTCAACTGACTCGACGTTGACCTTCTCCGAAACTGACTGCACCATAACGACACCGGGCTTCTCGCCCGCCATCTTCGCGGCCCCAAGCATCTCGGTATCCTGAGCCAGGGCAAAATCAATTTGTACCACCGTGAAAACCAGTGCCAGAGCCATTACTGCTAACAATACCCTCTTCATGCCTTACCTCCCTTCCTCATTAATTTGGTGCATACAAATACTCGACTAATACCGAAAAAAGCCGCCCCCTTTGCAGGGTTATGGCAGGCTGCCGCCTCAGCATTTTTCTTTCTCACCTCTTTTCAAGTGCCGGTATAACATTGTGATCTGAACTTCCCTGAACAACTCTCTCGTGTGTTGAGCCCCTTATCCGCCTTCTTCGTGCCCTGAGAACGCCACCAGATGGCATCCAAGGGGGCTGTGCGCCGCAGGTTCAGCAAATTCAGCTGCCACTCCGCTCCGCTTCATCCGGCGCATGAAATCGAAGGGTCTTTTTCCGACAATCTTCCAAAAGACCCGGAGTCCCTGGAGGAAGTGTAAGTATCGATGTCGTTCTCGTCCACTTCCCCTATCCGGGCAGCCATACCGAACGCCCCATCCCGGTCTTTTTCGCTCTCCCCGATCCCATCCTCTCCTTGCGAGAATCACCGGGAGAGCGAAAAAAGGAAACTGTTCGCGACATTCCCCGAGGAGCGACATAATGAATATATGGCCGCTTGACAAGACAGAAGCCTGTGATAATAATCCCGGTATGGACGGGGATGGGCCACCATGAGTTCTCATGAACTCCGGTCGAGTCTAAAGAAGAACGGCAATGATGACGGTTAATTTTGGCGACTATTGGATAGGGACGCGCGGAACACGGGAGGAGGACGCACAATGAGGAGAGAAACAGTTCGTGCAGTTATTTTGTCGGTCATGATACTGGGGTTCCTGGGGCTTGCGTCCTGCGCGACCGCCCCGAAGACGGAGGTTCAAAAAGAAGAGGCGCAGGCTCCTCTCCGTGACATGGCGGCACAGACGCTTGCCCAACTCTATAGAGCCAACCCCGCAGCCCAAAGGGTAGTCACAAATGCGGCGGGCTACGCGGTCTTCACCGACTTCGGTTTTAAGCTCATGTTCATGGGAGGGGTCCGGGGCAAGGGCATGGCGAAGAACAACGACACGAAAAAGGAGACGTTCATGGAGATGGCGGAACTCCAGCCGGGGTTGGGTCTGGGAGCCAGGAGATTTCGGGCCGTGATGATCTTTGACACTCCGGAGGCCTACAACAAATTCGTGACTTCCGGCTGGGAGTTCGGCGCGGACGCCATGGCGGCAGCCAAGACCAAAACCGAGGGCGGGGCGCTCGCCGGAGCCGTGACAGTGTCGGAAGGCGTGCATATGTACCAGATCACTGAAGAGGGTCTTATCGCCGGCGTCAGCATCACGGGCGCCAAGTACTACAAAGATAAGGACCTGAACTGAAGAAGGAGAATAGAAAGAGAGAGCCCATAAAAGATCCTATGGCTAATTGAGCCACCCGGATCAAGGCCCGGAGCGTGGGGATAAAAAATTTCGACATCCGCGCAAGGGAAGAGAGAGACAATGAAAATGAAATCGATCCGGCAGCCCTGTGTCTGAGGGCCGCGGGAAGGCTGAAGGACCCGTGGGGAGACATCTTGTAGGTGCATTAATCCTGGTTTTGGCTGGATTATCCATCCTCGCGGGCAGCGCAGCGGCAGACTGGGGTAAAACCGAATATATGGTTTCCTGCTACGCAGGGGACAGAAACAACAACCAATATCTGGGCGAGGTCGACGTCTTCGACACGCGAAAAGCAGCACAATCCTGCAACCTGCTTTATGGCGACTGTAACTGGAATTGCAGCGGCTGCTACATGGACGAGGAATCGAAGGAGGTATGCATCCGATAGCTCCCACAAATACCCCAACAACCAGAACTATTCCAGGTCGGCCCCCTCATTCATGATGTCCATATACTACCGATAATTGTAAATCCTTCCCCTGGGTCGGCCGGTTATTTCCGTTACGAGCCTTCCATCCTCAAGTGCCTGAACGGCTTTGGTTACTGTGGGCATGAGAGGCCTGTTTCGGAGGACAGAGACGCATGCTTGGCGGGGACAGCTTGTCCTGTGTCAAGGGACCGACCCTTCTGCTTTGTCCTGAGGCCACGGCCTCGCTCTAGCCGGGAATGTGGAATTGACACAAAAGGCCCATCTGCGGCGCCATGCTCCGCCGGTGCCCTTCGACGTATCAATATACGCCTGCGGTCCTCCTATGCTCGCCTGACACCACATCTGGACCTTCCGGCCAATTCCACCCTCCACAGCAGGCGGCTCCAAAGGTATCACATTAGATGGTCGCCGCGGCACGACCTCTTTTTGATTATATTCACTATATCTCACTTCTTATCCATCGTCCGAATTACGCCGGGCCCTTGCTGACCGGCAAATCGAGGATTACTGAACAAGGCTTTGTCTCGTGTCAATCAAGGGCTGACCCTTCGTGACAAGCGGTTTGAAGTAGACTTTTGGGAGGACATTCCGAAGCAATCGACTAGCTTCGGGTGAAGAGGAAGGCTACGCCCGGTGAGTGTATCTCATTTTCTAGGCTTCCATAAACTCAATGACCATTTTGACATCGTTTCTGCCGGATTGGCTTTCGTGTTTTTTGATTAGATTCGCGTCTACCGAAAAGTTCTTTACTTTAAAATATCCGTGAGACTTCCAGCCACTGTCGGTTTTTGTAAAGATAGGGATCGAATCGTTTAGCTGGAATTCACATAGGAATTTACTGTATCTTTGTTTGTCTGGTCCTGTTCCGACCAACAATATGTCGGGGGCGTCGGGATTCATGTCCTTCCTCATGCAGATTGCGATCACACGGCCCCCGGAATGGACGAGGCAGTCCTGCAGGCCACCGCCACCAACTTCCTCTGCAATTTCTATTCTCGTGTAAAACTGGTTCTTCTTGAACATGCAACCTCCTTCACGTCGGTTTCTCGGGCTCTTTTTTTATTTACCAAATACACAGATTGCATCGTGGCTATTCCCGTTGGCCTTCCTACGATTTGTCGAAGTTTTGCTGCCACCGCACGGGTGCCGACGTACCGTCGGGAACCATCCTACGGCACGCCTCTATACAGCAGCAATGCCGGTTTTATGATGTGCTCCACTATCGCTTCGCTGTTGTTGATGTCGAATAGATTGCGACGGACAAACTTGCCGCTCAGTTTGATATACGCATCTTCATGTTCCACGTTTTCGGGGTCTTTGAAGACCTTCTCCCTGTTATATTCAATATGGGCCATTATATTCTCAAACTTCTTGATCCATTTTACCGAGAGTTTCTGATGGATATTATAGAGCACACCGGAAAACACGGAAGGCTCGCTTACCTTAGGATCATCCAACACAATACTGGTATGGAACACTTTGAGTCCGCCGTTAATGTCGGTAAGTGTTTGACCTCGATCCAACTTGGTTCTCTCCTCCGGCACGAAAGATACGGCGAGTTTTCTTGTGAGCCACATCGCCACGTTGGGAGATTCCAAGCCTGATGAGCTTCTCGTGCTTATAGCATAGCCGCTGGCCTTACAAATCACGAATTTCTCGTCTTCTTCAAATAGCTGTCCTTCTATCTCCTTTATGAGATACGACACTTCAAGATACATCTTCTGAAGGTAATCAAAAGCCATCCGCGTTTGGTTGACCATCTCCGGCCTATTCATCTTACCCTTTCTCCTTCCAAAATATGGTTTCCTGCGGACGATGGAGTAGTCCGGCGTCATTCATGGCAAAGAACATCCTGCGAGGCTCGTAGAATATAGCATCATATGCCGCCCTGAGCCTCCCGCTCTCCGAAAAACTCGATAGAAAGCCTATGAAGTTCCCTCTGTAGCGGGCAGTATTCGCCTCGAAGAAGACCGATCCCTTTTGGGCACGGTGGAAGATTCTCCGGTGCGGGATGTGAGTCCCGAGGAAGTTCCTGAGGTTTTTTCGATCAAGAAGATTGTAAAGGTCCCGCGCAAAATCAACGTCCTCCTGGCGCAAGTCCCAGCCGCGCTCAAGGGCGTCGTAGAGGAGGTGAGAGACAATTTGCCAGTTCGTCCATTTCAAATGTTGATGTAGTTCTTTGGGAACTGCATCAAATCTGTGGTGCCTATAGTAATGATCGGCAGTTATGGCAACGAGCTTGAACTCCTTGCCGTAATTTTTCGCGTCGAGGAGGCCGCCCTCAATTTCTCTGATCAACTGGCCGCGGGTCGTCTTGGTCTCCTGCCCAAAGTTGGAGAAGTACTTCGCTTCAAAGAGCAGATAATATTTCCCCACGAGGAGTACAAGGTCGGGCTCTGTGTTCTCCTCGTACCGAGGCCAAAACTCGAATTCGGCAGCTTCCGCCTCCTCGTCGGAGACGCTGAACTGAAGTCTTCGGAGATATTCCTTCAGAAAGACCTTGCGGGTAGAATATTTAAAAAAGGAAAACACATTACTCGTGAGGATGTCTTCCTTTCTCTCGTCAGCGAGAGAAAGCTTTCCCTTCAACTCAGCTATGTACATCGTCACCCCTCTTATGCACGCCCCCTATTTCCATGTCGTCGAGAAACTCCGACGGTGTATGCCGCTCGTGACGAGCAGATAGTCCTTGGCCCTGGTGCAGGCGACGCAGAGAAGGTGGCGCTCCGTCCCCTAGGTACTCTTCTACCATCGGAATGTAACTGCGATGCCCGGACGATTTGCCAAAAGAGCATAAAGATTGCCAAAGTCCTCCGCTTGGACGCCGACAGCCTGATGAACTCCCCATATCGCGCCTGTATCACCAATTGCAAGTTCGAATGTCCCGCAAATCGCAACAGTAACCTTATTCTGTCGATTGGCCGCCTCTATAAGGGTTCGAAGGTCCCGGGAGGCGCCTCGGATCGCAAGCTGCTTCTGATATTCATGGCCCTCGCACACCTCTCGAATCACACGGGGACCGACTGCCAAAGTAATGAAAGCCATTGTGTCTCCCTTGACAATTTTTGGGAAGTGTTCGTGACAGTGTACCACCCACGTAGAATCTATTGTGCTCCACGACCTATCAAATTTCAAGACAAATTTCTTTGTGCTTACAATCAAAGGCGACTTAGAACGGGTTCTTCAAACCAAGAGGATCGATACGTGACTTCGGGGAGTATATCTCCGTAGGTTCCTGGGGGGGTACAGGGAAAGATAGTTATTTATTGATGCGCGTCTCCCACATGGGGCCCTATGCCGCAAGGAGAGGCCAAACAATCGCCTAGGAGAATGGGTACCGGTTGATGGAGGAGAATCTCGTTTAACTTAAGTTTTTAAGAGCGTCCCGCAACCCCTTATCCTTCAGAAAGACCTTGCGGGTAGAATATTTAAAAAAGGAAAACACATTACTCGTGAGGATGTCTTCCTTTCTCTCGTCCGTGAGAGATAGCTTCCCCTTCAACTCAGCGATGTACATCGTCACCTTTCTTATACAGGCAGAGCAGAAGGGCACTGAAGAATTGCCTTTTGTACCCTCTTGGTCGCTTGTTTATTAGAAATGTATTCCATAGAGGAGTTACTCCTTGTGTCGTAAGATTTCTCTACTTTTCTCCTGCGCGCCCGCTATTTAAAGTGTTTCTCATTCCTTCAAAAAGTTTTTCAATATACCCATCACGGTCATCCGTCATAAAGAGTACATGCTGTTTTTCGAGTTCCTCCCGGGTGTTGCCCCATTTTAACTGGGGATGTGGGGTCCACGAGAGGATGAAACTGTTGAGAACTATATTCGGATCGTTGAGGCGTTGCTCGATGTCCTTGATTCGGAGGTGGAGCTGGATCTTCTCGCTTGCCGGGCCCTCGCCATGCAGGAGGCCATGGGGGTCTAAGAAGGTGACGTACTGTTTGTCTCCAGTGAGCATCCATAGAATGAAGTCCGGGTAGAAGTTTCCCGCCTCGAAAAACCCTACACCCTTGCCGCGGCTCATGTTTCTCAGCAGGTAGAGCTCCACGCCGTCGGTCTTAAGGGTAGCCTTATTCATTTCGCACCAGTCCTTCAGGTCGGTGACGAATTGATATTCACTTTCGTTGAGCGCTATCGGAAGGATGGTAATCTTGCCGCCGCGACGGACATGAAATAGGGGCTGGAAAAGATGCCGTCCGAAGTCGCAGGCGTTTAGATCGCCGGCTCGAAGAAGGTCGTCCTTTCTCGATTCGAGATCCTTCTTGATCCGTTCGATTCCCTCAATGACCTGCAACTCGTCCCCGTCAACGATGAGTTGATAAAGTTCCTCTTTGGGTAAGTTGTCGTCATCCGCCGTCAGCTCCCTGAGCTCAAGCCGCGGCTCGATAAATTCGCGTTTGCGGTAATTGTAGTAATGCTCGCAGTACCTCTTCAGGAGCTCGACGGCAACCTGCTGCAGGAGCATAACTCCATGGAATCCCGATGGTGTAAGCCATGTTTCCGGCAGATAAAGGATGTACCATGACGTATCGTGGAGAAGACGGTATATGCCGTCCTTCGAAATGTTGAGATTGTGCCAGGTCCGTTCGCGCTTGAACTGTTCCAGCTCGAAAAACAGCGCGTCGTAATCCAGCAGAGCAAGATGCCCTTCTCTAAGATACGCTTTGTCCTTTTGGGCGACAAGGCCCCCTCCCCTGGACTGTACGGCCTGGATGCGGGGGTACCAGTCTGCCACCACCCGGTTGTCGGTCATATATTGAGGCACATCGCCCACGGTAGGGACGGGTCCATCCTTTTTGAAATCATATTCCTTACCATCAGAAGCCTTTCTTTTCGGGCGCAGGATTTTGAGCTTCTTGCCGAAGTCGTAGGTCACATTCAGGGGGATGGTTATGACCAGCCTGTGCTCGTTCCCCGGCAGGCCTTCCTCTCTCAGGAAATCCCGGAACTTTTCCATGAAATCGGCTTCAATCCCGAACACGTTGAGGGTTTCGATTTCCGTAATGAAGACGGGCTGCTGAGGTGCGGAAGACTTCCCGCTCCGTTTCAGACTCCACTCGTAACCTTTAAGGCGGACGCCACGCCCGAACAACTGAATGATCTGAGAGCCTTCGCTGCGCCCCACATGCATCAGCCCCAAGGTGCTGACCCTCCAGCAATCCCATCCTTCTACGAACTTCTTTGACCCTATGAGGAGGTTCACGGGGGACGACGAATCCTTCACGGAGGCGAACATGGCCTCGGTAAAGTCGCTGTCTTCCACCTTCAGAAGGGTACCGTTCTGGGCGGCCACCTCTTCAACGTGGTCGCAGAGGCCTTTTGCGTCACCCACGTTTATGAGCCCGAAGGGGTCGCGAGCAGAGCCGACGCGGAGAGCCACCTCGCCGGATTCCCCCTTGATCCTGGCAAGCTCAAGGATGCCGCCCGCCGAATTGTTGAAAAGACGCGCGAGAATATCGCGGTAGAGATGGTCTAAAGTTTCTCCGGCCATCATCATCCTTGCCAGATAATTGAAGGATTCGGCGAAAATATCGGCCCCATCCTTGTCAACGAGGCCCGTATCACGGCCCTTGCCGGTGAGGATATCGCCCATTCTCCGGCACGCACCCTGGCGGTCATGGAGGAAGCCGGCGATGAATTGAATTATCTGCGCCACATCCGTTGCCATGATCTTTTCGTCTTCGGAGCCCCCTTTGGCCTTTGAGACCGTGCTGCCAACGAAAACCCAAAGCGGTTTTTCAATATTGAAGGGCTCGAATTCCACCAATTTGTCTTCGTAGATCCTTAGCTGTTGGTAGAATTTGAGCAGGCAGGCCGTCAGGTATGTGGTCCTCATATCCTCGAAGGATTTGGGCAGGTTCAGTATCTGATAATCCTTGCCGAATCCGTCCTCATAGAACCATCGATAAGAGTAGTCAAAAAAGATAGTCTTGGCATAGCTGTTTTCGAAATCTTTGTTACCTGCAGCCGACACCGCTTGTTCGAAGGTCGCCGAATACTCAAAGGTAAATCCTTTTGCGCAAAGGTCCGACCTGCGAGTAAGCCACACGCCTTCCTCTTTTCCGCTCATGCCCCGATGGCCTTCGTCTACCAGGAGAAGGTTTTCGTCGCCGAGGCTACGGGCGGCGATGGTATTAGGACCTTCCTGGTCTGCCAGCTTGGTGATTTCCAGTACATCGACCCGATTGAGGCCCTGCGCCTGGGTGAAGAGTTGTCCTTTTTCTTTCACATAGCTGCCGGCCGTTATGCCGCTCTCCCTGAATTCACCGACATGCTGCTCGCTCAGCCGTTCATTGGGGGTAAGGAGAATGACCCGGGAGAGGAGCTTCTCCTGTGCGCACTTCCTGGCGTAATGACGATACTGAAGCAGATTGACGTGCATAAGGAGGGTCTTCCCGCTTCCCGTGGCGTTCTGGAGGCAAAGTTTATTCAGGTCGTCTTCCGAATAGGCCGGGAAATCCGCATAATCGACCCATCTCAGGTTGAAGCGCTTCACAAATTCGTTGAGGTCCTCTACGAGTTTCTCCCGATTGCCGAAAAAACGGTCCAGGTAAACTTCCGCAAAGAGCAATGTCAGCCATTGATAGTATTTCCAGACCACGGGCCTGTGTCGCCTGTCGTTGATGGCCTGGGTGTGTCGCACTAGGTTTTCTTCGTAGATCAGGATCTGCTCTTTCGGAAGAAGGGCCAGGTCGTTCCAGAATAATTCACTATGTACCAGGGCATGGTAGAAATGGTGAAGATTATCATGATCCAGACCTTCCCGGCATTTCCTGAGCGGCTCTGTGAGATCATGAAAGGGCCGCGTTGAAGCGCCGGAATACTTTTCGGACAGGGGATCGATGCCGAAAAGGCTGATGAGCCAGTGATTGAGGAGAAGTTTGTTGCGAAAGGCATGCTGCTTCGGACCTTTGGGCTTCTTAGGCATGGACAAGTACTCGATATTCAGCGTGATTATGGTTGTGGCTCATGAAATAGCCACGAAGTCTATTGTGTCTCATATTGGTGCTATTATGATACACAACTGACTTTGCGTCTAACAGACGAGACTCAAAACGCATTGCGTCCCTCCGCAATATTCAATAACTCGCTGAATGCAAGGACTGCAGCTCTCCGTCCTCTTCCGGGAACGAGCTCCGCGAGCATCTTGCTCTCTTTAAGGACCGCAAGGATTCTCGAGGCAGTTGGCTTGGGAATGGATGAAGATCTCACGAAGTCGCTACTCCGGAATATGGGCCGCTGAAATATCCAATCCAGAGCGTGAATGGCATACTGCGAATGTGTCTGGGCCACCATATCCGACTTTTTGGTATTGTAAAGAGCCAGTATGGCATGCGCCTTTTCTCTATTTTGCTCGGCCTGCTCCTGGATCGCCCTGAGAAAGAACGCGCTCCAGCCAGTCCAGTCTTCATCCCGAGATACGGCAAGGAGCCTTTCATAATACTCATCACGGTGAGTCTCAAAATAGGCGCTGATATAGAACATGGGGCTCTGAATCAGACCGGATTGAGAGAGAAAGAGGGGTATCAACATGCGGCCGAGGCGACCGTTTCCGTCCAGGAAGGGATGGAGCGCCTCGAACTCGGCATGAAGGATGGCAAGCTGCACCAGCTTGTCAGGGGCGTCGCCATGAATATACTTTTCCCAATCCCCCATGGCTTGAGGCAGCCGTTCAGCGGAAATAGGCACGTACCTGGCCGTTTCCATGGTGCAGCCGGCCGGCCCGATCCAATTCGGAACCCTTCTATACTGCCCCGGCGACTTGCCATGTCCCCGCACGTTGTTTAAAAGTATTTTGTGGGTTTCCAAAACAATTCGCAGGCATAAAGGCAATTCCTTGAGCATATTCACGGCGTGACGCATGGCTTCACGATAATTGAGGACCTCCATAATGTCATCCCGTTTCTCGGCTGACATGCCGGCCTTCTCTCCTTCGGCCTCATACTCCAGCACTTCCCCCATCGTCGCCTGGGTGCCTTCGATGCGGGAAGAAAGAACAGCCTCCTGAGTTATCAAAGGGCTCAACAATATGGTTGAATTGGGTATTGCAGACAGCACTCCGTCGTAACGGGCTATAGCGGCATTGGCCGGCCCGATCAGGGAGATGAGGTCGGCCCAGTTGACTTTTTCAGGAGGAAATTTGCCATAGTGATAATTGACCGGCGCCACGTCACACCCCCTCAACATCCCACATTCGTTTCATGAACTCATCCTCTATCAGACGGACCTTCCAGTTATCCCCTTCTTTCTGGAGGTTCGGGAGATTGTTGCTCCCGTTGACGTAAATGGTATCGAATTCGAAATCCCTCGTGCTGATGCGGTTCTTTTCGAACCACTCGTCGAGCATGAGATTGTCCTGTTCCATATCGCCCGTAAGCTTTCGCCAAACGATAAGCACCTTTTCCCGATGACCGTTGCCCGGGTTTGATGGGTCGGCGGGAACCCAGCCCTCGATTTTTCTGAACCACCAAGGGCCCTGGATATCCTGTTTTATCTTCCCATCGAGGATAAGCTTTGTGTGTTGGTCCTCGGGCAGTTCAGGATCAAGGATATGGGCAAATGCGGCCGCGAAAGATTGTGGTACCGCAATGTGTGTCACCCTCAGGCCAATCAGGTAATTAAACGTCTCCACAAGATCGACATGCCGGGTGACATGTTCGTCGCTGCCCGGCTTTTTCACCATCAGTCTATACGCTGTAGGATCACTAAAGGCATCGATGTTCAAAAGAGATTGGCTGCCCCTGGTCTCCACATCCAGCAGGTAGTGGAGCATGTAGTCTTCTATGAGGAAAGTGTTAGAAGCGATGGCCTTAATGCGCCCAGCATCGTCATCGAAGCGCAGGTTATTGAGGGTATCCTCATAGGATTCGAGGCGTAGGTATTTGAAGCAATGGGAGATGCCGGTCTCACGGGCGACCGGTTTACCGTCCCTCCAGCTATCGGAATAGACCACTTTGGCAATACGCGGTTTTAGAACAGTATCGAAATAGTCACCCATTTCCACAAGGATGTACTTACGACGTCCGCCGTCTTCGCGGTTGAGGTTCATAACCGCGTGGCCGGTCGTGCCCGAGCCAGCAAAAAAATCCAGTACCTGCGCTGATTGATCTGCCCAGTACCGAATTGCATCAGTGGTGAGATGTATTGATTTTGGATAACTGAAATGCAACCCGGATCCAAGAATGTCGAGGAGCAACTTTGATCCGTGGGATGTGGCCGAGTATTTTGGCTCCGACCAGAATGTTTTTGGTTTTTTTCCTTCGGGTTCTCGCGACTTTTTCGACACCTCCAATCTACCGGCTTTCTCGATAACAGATATCTCGCCTTCGGCAATTCCCTGCCTTGCGCCCTCTACATTGACGCGCCATATACGCTCCTCACCTTTGGGGTCAATTGGCCATACTTCAGTTTCTCCCTGTAGCGGGGCTTCCTTTACAAGCCATTTTTTTGCATGCTCGCTCCAGTCCATTGTTGGAACTCTGACCTGAGCGCCATCTATAAACAAGGGGAACCATTGTTTGGGCCTGTCTGAGGGTCGCGAGTTACCTCCCCTTCGACGCAAATTATCCCAATAAAAATAACCTTTTGTGTCCCTTTCCTTGTATTGCTCTCGTTCCTTGGCGGTGAGTCCCCTTAGGACCATGTTTATTGATTCGATATCATTTGCAAAAATATGAAAATAATCATGGCTCCGCGCCGGGACGTTTGGCCTAATATTTTGACCTGCTGGGTTTACTTCGACGGCAATAGTGCCCACATAATTGTCGTCTCCAAAAGTGTCAGACAACGCAGTCTTGAGGTTTGAATACTCGGTGTCGTCGATCGCGCCCATAAACACACCAGATTTTGGGGTGAATAGCGAGGCTACTCTAATCCTATCGGACAACATAGCAAGCCACGAAGAATGTTTGTAGCCGTTCTTATATAAGAAAGCATTCTCAGAAGTATTATAGGGCGGATCAATATAGATACATTCCATCTGCTCTCGATAGCGCTCCCGTAACTGACTCAATGCCTGGAAATTTTCCGAATGAATCAGCAAGCCATCACACTGTTCGTCAAATCCTTCAATTGAGGAAATAAGTTGTTCCTTAAACGTATCGTCAAAGAACTGAGTATCAAGCACCATCTTGTTGTGAGTTTTAAGAAAATGCACCGTGAGGGGCTTTGAATAACCTGGTATATCAGGGGTAGCTAAGTCACCGGGCACTGTCTCGATCTCATCAATCGAAAACAGGCGTATCCACTCGTCATGTTGCGCCTCATTCGAGGTTATCTCGGGATAAAGCACCTCGGGTATCCGGTCAAGGGTGACACAGTAATTTGTCTCGATAACGAACTTCTTTTTTAACCAGAGTTTCTTCTGGAAGTCTTCGAGTTGCGCGAGGAAATCGATGAGTTTGCCCGCAATTAGCCGAAGGACCTTTATTTTCGCAAGATATGACTCAACGGAGGGCACGTCGGCGTTTTCGATGTCGTCGAGACGCATTATTTCATTCTTGATATAGAAATCGAGTTCCCGGTGGAGAAAGCCGCCAAGGTCCTTATGGATGAAATAGTCCATGGTGTTGCGGGCCGTATACTGGTTGATATATTTCGCCAGGAGAGGCCGTTTTTTGTCTGAATCCGTGGGGGAAGGGGTTCTTAACAGTTGCCCATATTTTTCCAGGCGAGGAGATGCCTCGCCTTTGGCCATTTCTTCTAAGGCGTGCAGAATTGTTTCCATTGCCTCGGCGTTGCGTTTTTCGCGGTGGGTACCTTCCTGGCCTGATTTTTCAGGATCAGGCCGGTACTCGAAGTTGACGGTCAACTCTTCTCTGTCGTTCAGCTCTATGGGTCTATCCTTGTGGATGAGGAAGAAGCGCTTCGTGGTCTCCGATGCTTTTACATTGCCGTGCTCTCCCTCGCTCGCTTCGACGATAAGAAAATGGACCTTGAGGTCATCGAGAGGGTCTTTATCGGAGAGATCGAAAAGAGTGTCCTTATCGCCCGCTTTTTCTTTGCGGTTCCTTTCGATCTGGGCTCTTGCCGCTTTAGAAAGATCGAAGGTAAAGTTGGTGAAGTATTCCGCAGTCTTAATATAGTACTGGTCTGCATTGGCCCAGTGGAGCTTAACCTCCTCTCCGTTGTAAGGGACCGCAAAAGGAGCAGCGCGACCTTCCGTTTCCCTCGCATAGTAGCGGCGGGAGATGAAATCGCCGTCGTCATAGTACCGTTCAAAAAACCTGTAGAGGTGATCATATATGTCGGCTTCCGCCGAGGCCGTATCCGCAACCGCTTCATATTGGACCCGGGCTTCCTTTACCGCGTCCGTCGCCTCAGGGTCAGGAGCCCCGAATTTTTGGGCCGTGGTAATTGCCTCCTCTATCTTTGCCTTGAGGCTATTCTTGCGAGCCTCGTCAACATGGCCGAAAGCCTCCTCGACTATTTTGAGAAGGTCATTGTCGATAAATTCCGAGACCTGCCGGGCCTTGGCATGCATGATGCGATAGAAGCCGAAGTCAAGGTCCGGCTGATCGAGCTGAAAAAGCTCCTTCAGTTTCTTGAGAAGCCTGGTTCTCAATTGTTCGGTCGTAGGCATTCTTCAATCTCCAATCAATAATGATCGATGATCACTTTTGGGAATTTTTATTTTAGTCAAAATAGCTACAGGAGTGCCGCCATTTCATCATACCACACTCCACCGTATAGTAAAGGCCGGTGTGACCGTTGTTTTTTGCTGCATGCGCTTTACGAGCTGATCTACGAGGTGGTCCCTCTTGGCGGTAATCTCGTCCTCAATGTCAAAAATCCGCTCCCGCAGGGTGCGTTTCTTGCGTTCAAGCCTGCCAATCTCTTCCTGCAGGCCGTGCTGCTCCTCAATGGTGGGGGCCTGGCGGCTTCTGCGCTGCAGATCCCGGACCTGGCGTTTTATATCGTCCAGCTCCTTCTGCGCGGCCATCTCCATGTCTTCCGCCCATTTGTCGAGCTGCCGGCACGCCTCGGTGAAGTGCTGATTGTTTTCTTCCAGGTTACGGGCAATCGTAGCCTCTGTATACCTTTCGGAATCGGCGCCTAAGCGATCCCGGGAGTCTTGAGGCAAGTCAACCGCCTGGCGGGTTCGGCCCCTGCAGTTGAAGAGCTTCTCGCACGTCTCCTGGTCTATGTTGTTGCCCTGGTCGTCAACCGCGGTAAAGAGCAGGAATTCTACCCGGTCGAACGAGTCTATCCGCACGTGCCGGAGACGGAGCCAGCCGGATTTTCCCTTGAGCTTCTCCACCATCAAGATCCTGGTGGGATGGTTGCTCATGTCGAATTCCACCTCCGCCGTGGGGCACTCGTACGATACACCCTCTGCAATGACGTGCTCACCGAGGGGGTGGCTCAGCCTGTAAAGGTATTCGCCCGGTACATTCTCTCTATCTTTTGAAATGAGATGATAGTGTCCGGGAGTAGCCCCGGAGATGGGGGAGGAATCGAGAAGAAAGGAAAGGTTCGGGTCGTCGAACCGGGCCAAATCCTGAAGGACGTGCTTTGTGAGCATCCAGAAGAGCCGCCCGATCCTGTCGAGTTTCTCCTGGGCGCCGGACAAGTTGACTTTGAGCCTCGCGTGGACGTCCTCATCGAAATTCTCCATGAGGAGCCTTCTGGTGTCCCGCATCCTTGTCTGGATCTCCTCATCGAGGTCGGTCTGCAGACGTTCAAAGGCTGCTTGAATTTCCTCTTCCGTGCGGCATTCCTGATAAATTTCAAGGACGCGCTTCTCAAAATCAATCCCGGACTCAATGGAACCGAGTACATCATCGGACGCACCGAAGATGCCGGTAAAGAGGTTAAATTTCTGATCCAATAACTCATATACGCGGCGGTCTGCCTCATTCCGTTCATTCAGGAAATTGATAACCACCACATCATGTTTCTGACCATACCTGTGGCATCTTCCGATGCGCTGCTCTATCCTTTGCGGGTTCCAGGGCAGGTCGAAATTGACGATGGCCGAGCAAAACTGAAGGTTAAGGCCTTCCGCACCCGCCTCTGTCGCTATGAGGATGCGCGCATGCGATTGAAAGCGGTCAATGATGGCCGTGCGGAGGTCAATCTGTTTGGAGCCGGTGGCCCGGCCCGAGTCCCGGTTGGCAATGAGCCACTCCTGATAGACCTGGCCCGATGCATCATCTTTGTTCGTGCCGTTGAAGGTAAGCACCTGACCGGCATATCCGCTGCCTTCAAGAAACTCCTTGAGCCAGGCCTGGGTGCGCCGCGATTCGGTGAAGACCACCACCTTCTGCGCTGCACCCATCTCCTCCATTTTTCTAAAACCGATCTCAAGGGCCGCGACGAGGGCCTTTGTTTTTGTGTCTATGCCGATGCCCCTCGCCCACCGGATATAATCTTCAAGCTCTTGTATCTCATGGGCTAGCTTTTTGAGGTCAATCGGCTTTTCTACCGCCTCGGACGGGACCTCCACGGGCATGCTGTCAGCGTCGACGAGGTTATCCTCCTCGTCCTCGAGAAGCTCGTCGAGGACATCGTCGTCAATCTCTTCGTCGGATATGAGGCGCGTCAACACCGATGCATTGCTCCTGACCTCATCCTGGAGCCTGAGAAGCCTGTTTCTCATGATTTCCAGTGTACCTGCTACGGCATGGGGGGAGGAAGCAAGTACTTTACGGACCAGGAGGATGAGGAGGTGTTTCTGTCCCGATGGCAGAGCGTACGCATCATCGCGTTTCAGATAGGCCGACACGGCCTCATAGAGTTTGTGCTCTTGTTCCGTGGGCTTGAAGGGGCGTGTAATGAGTCTTCGCTCCGTGAAAGAAACGAACTCGACCACCTGGCTACGCAGAGTGCGCCAGCAGAAGGCCTTGAGGCGATCTCTTAGTCCCGGGATATCGCCTCCGTAATTAAGATACTGGGCGCGAAAGGAGGCAAGCTCACCGAAAAAACGTTCATCGATAAGGGTGGAGAGGCCATACAGCTCCAGGAGCGAATTTTGAAGTGGCGTGGCGGTCAAAAGGAGCTTTTTGCGGTCTTCCGTGGCCATACGGATTTTCTGACCTATCTGATTACTCTGGCGGTAGGAATTGCGGAGCTTATGTGCTTCATCGATGACGACAAGGTCCCACGGGATTTGTTTGAGTTCGTCCGCTTTGCCTGCTGCGTAATGCATGGAACAGATGACTATCCTGCTATCTCTGAAGGGATTCGGTCTGCCATTTTTCTGCTGGTCCCGAAAGGCTTTTGCATCGAGAACTATAGAGGGGAGGTTGAACTTTTCAGAAAGTTCCAACTCCCATTGTTTGCGGAGAGAGGCAGGGCAGATCACCAAAAGATGGCGCCGCCGCTCCGCCCAGTATTGGCACAGTACAAGACCCGCCTCAATGGTCTTGCCAAGGCCAACTTCGTCGGCGAGAAGCACCCCCTTGGAGATAGGAGAGCGGAGGGCAAAAAGGGCCGCCTCAATCTGGTGGGGGTTTAAATCCACACAGGCATCGAAAAGGGCGCGCCCCAGCCGGTCGACTCCACTGCCTCCCGTCCGGCTAAGCTCGTAGGCGTAATATTTCGCGTGGTAATCAGTTGTCATCGATGTCAAAAGTCTTCGTGAGACCCCCATGCCCCGGTAGCGCGTGCGGTATGTCGTCGCCCCATCCGATGTGTTGCCGACGAACCTTTCTCTATTCCTTTCTCACATATATAGAGGTTTTATTCAATGAAAAAGTGGCAGGCGAAGGTAATGGCACGATCATCCAGGGGGTACCAGCAGGGACGCTCTTAAGAACTTAAATCAAAATTTCCCAACATCGAAAGAGAGCTGCTTCTCAGGAATCAAAATTAAATAACTTCATTAACGGTAACACAATCTAGTGAATATGGTTATGGACGTCCGTATGCCGTGTAGAACGTATGACTTGTTGGTTAAAGTCCAACCATGGGAATTCGCTCTGATGACGTGGTTTCGGCCCACCGTGACTCCCGAGGTGACTGGTCGGGGCCCAAGGGGCCCCTGATACAATACATCTTAGGATAGCGTAGCCAGTTGAGATACCTTGAGTCGGGTCTTTATTATCGCACTATGGTTGCCCTCGAGTTCCACCTACATACCTTTCAGTCCACTTCAGGAGTGCAGTGTGCTCAATCATGGGAGATTTTTCACTTATTTCCCGGTCTAACCATTTTTTGCTTTTATCTACAACGGCGCTCCATTCTGTCTTTTCATTCAGGTACCTCTTTTCAAGAATTTCCAGTACTATCGCCGTCGACAACACAAGGAACCGATTCATCTTTTGTCGGCCCATGATCTTCTTTGACAGCTTCATGAGGTCAACTGCACTTAAACCAAGCATCACCGCAAGAGGAGTGTCCATCTGAAACCCGCCCTCGAATCGCTCGACAGACAAGATTTTAAGGATTATATCCTGAACGGTATAGACAGGTGCCTTTTTGAAAGTGAGCGTGCTTGCCGGTTCAATGGCATCTGAAGCTGTTTTCGTTTCCCCATGTTTTTTCATAGATACTCAGCGATACGCGCCTTCATGACGGCATCATATTTATGAAAATGATGTTCCGCTTTACGGACAGGGGGCTCTTTCCTATGCCTTGTTTCATTCATCGATTTCACCTTCATTTATATAATCAGTATGTCTATTCTACAACACTTCTGGAGTAGCGGCAAGATTAGGAGGGCATCCGCTTTATACTCCATGCTTGGTGATCGAGGGGGGCCCTTTACTTTTTCACTTTCCGTCCCCTCTCATGATGTAGTTTCGTGAGCGATCGGGACATCCTTCAGTATTTCAATAGCCGTAACTGCGGGGGGGCACGTAGGTTTTCGGCAAAAAGCCACCCTTTTGGTCCGGCCGGAGCACGTCCGGGGTGGGGCGTGCGTCTAAAGAGAGTTTTTTCAACTGCTTTCAAAGACTTAGGGGAGGACCTTTTGTTAGTCTTCACGAGACGCTCGGGTCGGACGTCCCTTTGCATAGTACCCGGCGCCGGGGTTCCCCGATAAGGGGACAGGAGGAGTACTCCCATGCGGGTACAATTTGATGAAGATACGGGTGAAAGGGCATATCTCGCATGGAAGGAATGCGGGTATAACTCCGGGAAGGCGGCGCGGCGGCTTGCGGCAGAGGGGCTTGTCATACACAGGACCACGATCTCGGCATGGGCGGACCGATGCGGCTGGAAGGGCCGTGCCTTAAGAGAACAGAGAGAGGAGACGACAGTGAAAGAAGCGAACAGGGGTGAGACCGAGCTCATCGCCGGTCTTGAAGCGCAAAGGAAGCGGTATGAGGGGTTCTTCGAAACTCTCGGGCCTACGGCGATTGACGTCCAGGCCACCTATGCCTACACCGCCGTCGTGAAAGCGATCGCAGACGTCCATAAGAAGATGGAGCCGGACGTCTATTACTCGGTCGCCGTTGCCATGGATGTCTTCGTAAAGTCCATCAAGGCGAGGGGCGAAACCCTCGATAAGGCGTTCGTCCAACAGGTCTTCAAACTCATAGATGAGTTCTTTGATGAGGTAAAACCCTAATGATTCCGCGAAAACTAACCGACACCCCCTCCCCCCCATGGTGAGTCACAAGAGGCACAAGCCGGGAAATGCCGAAAAGGGGCGTGAAACCCCTTTCGTTGAGCACGATGGGGAATCATGACCACATGTGCGGGTTAGCCGGCAAGGGGCATTATCGGGCACCCAGGTGCCCGCTCTATGGCCGCGGCGGAAGCACTGCTCTTTGAAAATGGAATATTGGGGAAGCTTAGGGGAGGGCCTTGAATGAAAGGCCTAGAGGTCTTTTAGATTGAGTTTTGAGACCTTCCCCAGGGCCGCGCCCTGCAATCCTTTCTCGACGCTTTCCAGGGCTTCCGAGTTCTCATAAAGCCATGCCTCAGAAGAAGGGATGAGCTTAAAGATTTTGCTCAACCTCTCATACTCTTTTATATCAATGGTAACGGCTATCTTGTGCCCTTTCGGATTGGTAACGAACTGCTTGATCTTGATCACCCTTTATACCGCCTTGCGAATCGGCTCCAGATTCACGGACATATGTCCCTTGTCATCCTCGGCCGCCGGCTTGACCCTAACCTCGATATCCTGGCCCAATATCGTGAGGAATTCCATGAGGCGCCCCACGGAGACCGATACCGGCCGGCAGCGCATAAGCGCGGATACCTGGGCCTGAGTCGTGCCCAGAAGCTTTGCGGCTTCGGCTTGTTTTAATCCTCTATCCCGGAGGATCTGATAGATTTGTACAGTCAACTTTGCCTTTACCAGTTCTTGTTCCGAATTGGGAAATCCAAGATCGGCAAATACATTGCCACTGCTTTCCTCATAATTTGTTGTCATGTCATGCCCCTTTCATGGTCTATCTCGCCGTTGCGTGCGGTGAGGTAGATTATTATCTGCTTCTATAATGAGCTTCCGCTTCTTTTAATCGCTTCTCTACAAGTTCTGTATCTCCTCGCGACGTTCTGATCCCCTGCTTCGATTTCTTTTGAAATACGTGCAGCACGTAAACGACACCCGCAAACTTAACCGTGTAGACCGCTCGGTATGTATCGGTGCGGTAATCTTCGATTACCTCCAATACGCCTGCCCCGCCAAATCCATTAAGAGGCTTGGCATCAGGCGATTTGTCCCCCAATTGAGCCGCTACGAGTGCGGTACCGAATGCTCGACGGACGGGCTTGGGAAGTTTCTTCATATCTTTTAAGCTACTTCCTATCCATTCTACTTTTTTTGGCTGATTCTGCTCTTCTTCCGTCTTTTCCTTTTTCATCTTCTGCTCTAATATCCTTCAGGATATCCTCAGTGGGTTTATCCAATTATATATATTTGAATATATTAAGTCAAGAAGCTCAAAAAGCGACCCTCACAGTAAAGCCTGTGCACTTTTCCCCTTGCCTAGACTATGAGAGAGATTCCATGGCGCGGCGTCGGAAAATAAAAAACCCGCTGTTTCCAGCGGGTTTCCGTGTGCTGCGTATCGTATCCAAAATGGTGGAGGCGGCGGGAATCGAACCCGCGTCCAAAGAAGAAGCAGCCAAAAAGCCTACATGCGTAGTCAGTGATTTAATCTCGGATGGGGAAACACCCACTGACAGGTTTGACACCACCCATGCCTATTAATTTCGCCTTTCCCTATAGGTTTCAGGAAAGACTATCCTACTTGAATGACGCCATACTCGGACTTGAAGCAGGAAGAAAGTCCGGATGACGTAGCCGCTCTAGGCGGCTAGTGCGTACTCGTTAGAGTCTGCAGTTGTGTTTAGTTCCGCCTTTTTTACGGGTCGGCAGAAAACCCGGCATGCCTCTCTGACTCTTGCATCCCTGTCGAGACCAATCGCCCCCTTTCATCGTATTCTCATTTCTCTTTCATTAATGCGTCTCTCGTCTTTACGCTTGATCGATTCACGCTTGTCGTAGAGGGTCTTGCCTTTTGCGAGACCGATCTCCACTTTTGCCTTGTTCCTCGCATTGAAGTAAATGGTCAAAGGCACGAGCGTGTATCCCTTCTCCCGTATTTTTCCTACCAGCCGATGGATCTCCCTCTTATGGACGAGGAGCTTTCGCGTCCTCTTCGGCTCGTGGTTGAACAAATTTCCGCACGAATAGGGGCTTATGTGGGCGTTCAGGAGAAAAAGCTCGCCATTCGTGATCTTGGCATAGCTTTCCACGAGGTTGGCCTTGCCTTCCCGCAGGGATTTGACTTCCGTTCCCATAAGCGAGATGCCTGCCTCGAATTTCTCCTCGATGTGGTACTCATGAAACGCCTTCCTATTCGTAGAGACTGTTTTCATAGCTTAAGTATACCATATTTCAAGGGGGAAAAGAAGATGGGAGGGGCTAATCGGCCGAGTCGTCGGAGAGCTCTGCGGCGATCTTCCGGAATTGCTCCTCCGATTCGAGGAAGGCGGCGACGATGGCCGGGTCGAAGAGGCTCCCCTTGAGGCCCAGGATCATGGCGACCGCCTCCTCGTGGGAGAAGGGCGGCTTGTAGACCCGGTAGCTCACGAGGGCGTCGTAGACGTCGGCGATGGCCATGATCCTCCCGGAGAGGGGGATCTCCTCCCCCCTCAGGTGCTCCGGGTATCCCGTGCCGTCCCACCTCTCGTGGCGGGAGTAGGCCATCTCCTTGGCGAGGAGGAGGAAATGGCTGCTCGTGCCGGTGCCGAACTTCTCCTCGGCCCGCCTGATCGCGTCCCGGCCGTAGACGGTATGTTTCTTCATCTCCTCGAACTCTTCCTCCGTGAGCTTCCCCGGCTTGAGGAGGATATGGTCCGGCACACCCACTTTGCCGATGTCATGGAGCGGCGACGACTTGTAGAGCTGCTCGATGGTCTCGGGGCCAAGGTGGCGGCCGTACCCGTCTTTTTCCGCGAGGCGGCGACAGATGAGGTCCACGTAGCGTTGGGTTCTGAGGATGTGGCCGCCCGTCTCGCTATCCCAGCATTCGGCGAGCGACGCGAGGCAGCGGATCGTGAAGTCCTGAGTGAGGGTGAGTTGCCTCTGCCGTGCCCGCGCTTCCCGCGCCTCCCGCCCGTACTTGAAGAGGGTGATGGAGGAGAAGTCGCACGCCAGGGTGAAGAGGGACATGACGGGAGAGATGAAGACGCCCCCGTAATGGAGGGCGAAGAGGGAGCCCAGCCAGAGGGCGGCCGCCATGGCAGGCAGGCAGGCGAGGCTCCAGAGGGTGGCCGTGCAGGTGAAGAGGAAGATCACGATGCCTCCCGTGGCGAGGAGGAGGAGAAGCTCCATTGCGGGGGACCAGGAGGGGTGGGAGAAGAAATCCTCCCTCATGAGGTTGTCCGCCACAGTGGCATGGACCTCCACGCCCGGTAAGAGCGAGTCGAAGGGTGAAGGCCGCATGTCGGCCAGGCCCGCGGCCGAGGTGCCGAGAAAGACGATCCTCCCCTTCACCCTCTCCGTGAAGTCCTCATCCTTCAGGATCCGCCCTGCAGAGAGGTACTCGAAGGTCCTGCCCGGGCCCCGGTAGCGGATGAGCAGACTGCCGTGGCGGTCGAGGGGCACGGTGGCCGTCCCTACCCGGAGGCTCTCCGCGCCCCCGCGGCCCATGGTGAGGAGAGTGGGCGGGTTATTCCGGGAGAGGGAGAAGGCGGCTAGGGCAAGGCAGGGGTAGAGCCTCCCCTCGTATTCGGTAACCAGGGGCATGCGCCGGAGAATCCCGTCCCGGTCGACCGAGGCATTGATGTAGCCCGACGAGGCGGCGCTTGTCGAAAGTACAGGCAGGGAGGAGACCACGCTTTTCGCGTGGGGGAGGGAGCTCTCCCCTAGGGCAATCGGATCGGGGCCTGCCACGGCGGCCGTCAGGGGGTGGGGTAGCAGCGTCCCTTTTCCGGAAGCGAGCCCGGCGACAAAGGAGAATTTGAAGGCAGTCACGAAGGGGCCGCACCGGAGGACCTCCCCCAGGAGGAGGTCGTGGTCGGCGAGCTTCGGGGGGATGGAGGGAAGGGTGAGGTCGATTCCGAAGTCGCGGGAGAAGGCCTCTCTCAGCACTACCGGCGAGGTCCGGTCGGGCTCGGAGAGGAGGATGTCGATGCCCACGGCGGATGCGCCCATGGCCCGGAGCCTCTCCAGGAGTTGGGCGAGGCGGTATCTCGGCCAGGGCCACTGGCCGTATTCGGCGAGGCTCGCTTCGTCGATATCGACGATGAGCGGTGGCTTCCCCGCTATGGATCGGCCCGCGGGGGCGCTCCTTGCGAGGCCGTCGTAGAAGTGATGGTCGAGGAACTGGATGAAGGCGGGGCGGATGAGGGAGAGCGCGGCAAGGGCGAAAGTGAGACAGGCGGTGGCGAGGACCATCGCGCGCCTCCCGTTGCCGGGCCGGCTGAGCACCGATTGCGTGAGAAGGCGGAGATTCACCGCAGGCCTTCCTCTCTTCAGGCCTAGCGGACCGTTACCTCGACCCTCCGGTTCCTTGGCTCGGCCACCCCGTCTGCCGTGGGGACGAGGGGATTGTCCTGTCCGTGAGAGTCGACCTCCAGGATCGCGGCGGAGGCGCCCCGGGAGGTAAGGAGTTCCCTCACCCGCTGCGCCCTCTCCCGGGAAAGGTCGTAATTTTTCGCGCGGGTGCCGGTCCTGTCGGAGTGGCCCACGATGCTTACGTCGGCCGAGTTCCTCGCCGCGATGGCCGCCACGACCTCCGGGAGGAGCTTACCTGAATCGGCGGTGAGCCGGGAGGAGTTTGTTTCGAAATAGAGGATGAAGCGGGCCGGCGGGAGGGGCTCGGCGGCGAGAACGGACCCGAAGATCCGCGCGATCTCGGCAGGCTCCATAGTCCGGGCTGATCCGGGCGCGGTGACGGAATCGGTCACCTCCGCCGTCTGGTTCGCCGTATCGAGGGTCCGGGAGCCGCCCCGGTTTGTCACCTCGATCTTTCCCGTCTTCCCGTCAGAGCCGGGCACGAGGACGAACTGGTTCTTCCCCGGCGACGCGCAGGCGGTAAGAAGGAGGGAGGCGGCGAGGCATATGAAGAGGAGGGGCCTCATGGCGCCTCCTCTTCTTCGATGCGGACGAGGAACTTGGTGCCCCTGATGCCCACGCTCGCCACCGGGGTCTCGAACCTGACCGATTGGGGAGAGAGCCTGCCGATGATGCCCGAGATATAGGAGACGGTGCCCCGGAGCATCCGCGTGGCGACGGAGAGCTTCTGCTCCGCGGGGGAGAAGAGGAAGTCGTCGATGACGACGGTGGTCTCCGGTCCCAGGGTGAGGATCGTGTCATCCTTGAAGATGATGCCGAGGGTAGCCTCTTTCCCGGTCTTGAGGGTGTCGCCCCGGAAAAGTTTCTCCTTCGGGACGGCGGCAATCACCTTCTCCTGTCGCTGGATCTGGGCGGAGCCGGAGACGGTCTTCACCACCGCGGCGGCTCCTTCCGCAGCCGTGGCGCCCAATACAGGGACAAAAGTGAAAAAAAGCACAAGACCTGCGAGAGTAAGATGTACCATAAGCCCCCTTCTTGAGACATCCTTATTTTCTTTGCATCATTATCTTTCCGGTACTACCCGTTTTCCTGGGCGGCATCTTCGGGCTGCTCGGGAGTGGCTTTTTTTACCGAGTGCTTCAGGCCTTCTACACGGGACTCTACCAAGCCTCTTGTCTCTGCTGCCTGGATGAACTCTTTGAATTGGCCGAAGCCCAGCTGGTTGAAATAGACCTTTTTCTCTATCAGCTTCGAGTTAACGCTTCTGTAGGAATGATGGGCGGGGACGCCGTGTTTGTCGAGCTCTGAGAGTACTTCCAGGAGGGTCTTGAAGCCCTGCTGGAGGGTGCCTTCTTTCTTGAATATGGCGGGTACGGGATAGACGAGGGCTTCAGGGCCTCTTCCTTCTATGGTCACATAGCCTGCTTTCACCGCGGCTGCCACGAACTCGCTCCAATGGCCGAAGTTGAGCTTCTTCTCGTTGAAATTGGCGTTCAGCATCTTCATTCTTATCTTGACCGAGCCTATGCCGGGGTTGACCTTCTTCTTGAGCATGAGGTCCGCCGACTCGGCCAGGAGCATGAACCAGTCTTCGAGCTTCATGGCCGGGGCCGCGGGCGCTGCCTTTGCCTGACCGCCTTTCGATTCCGCGGCAGGAGCGGGCTTGTCTACCGTCTCCTCATCGTTGCCGCCGGGCACGAGCTCCCGGTAATCGACATAGCTGTCCGCCAGGGCGAGCAGGTCTTCCGACGCGTTCTGGGTGTTGCAGACGATGTGGACCACTTTTCCGGCCCGCCTCAACTCGAGGACGAGGAACCGGAAATCGCTGTCACCCGTGACGAGGATGAAGCAGTCGATGTGGTCGTGAATCCGCATTATTTCAAGGGTATCCGACACGAGCACCATGTCGGAGCTGTTTTTTCTGCCTTTAGGTATATGGACTAAATAGAAGTATCTTCGCGTGAGGGAGGGCGCGAGCTTCGCGAATGATGTATTGGCCCAATTACCGTAGGCGCGCGCGGTGACTACCCGGCCTTTTGCCTCGGCAAATTCGTTTAATCCTTCCAGGAAAAGTGAATCAGACCCGGGGTTGACGTTCTCAAGGTCCCATAAAATTGCAACGTTACTCATCCTATCTCCATTTCGCGCCCGATTCCGGCGACGTATTACCAAGAGTATACAACATTTAAGGCTGGAATGGCATATATTATGGACGGAATGGATGATTTCGGTCGGGATTGGGGCGACAGAAGACTTTTTCCCCTCATCCGGGGATCGGGACAGGGCGGCAGGCAGTGGAGGAAAATCCCTATTGATTCAGCGAGCTTTTTGGGGTATAATAGATGTCCAATCCGGCACCACGGTATCAACACGGTAACGTCAGCCATTATAGAGGGAGTATGGAGCAGGGAAAAATAAGAAATATTGCGATCATTGCGCACGTCGACCACGGCAAGACAACCCTTGTCGATCAGTTATTCCGGCAGAGCGGACTTTTCCGCAACAACCAGGTCGTGGAAGAGCGGCTCATGGATTCAATGGATCTCGAGAAGGAGCGGGGCATCACCATCGCCTCCAAGAATGGCTCCTTTTTCTATAAAGAACACATGATCAACATCATTGACACCCCGGGCCACGCCGATTTCGGCGGTCAGGTAGAGCGCGTCCTTAAAATGGCCGACGGCGCCCTGCTTCTGGTCGATGCGGCCGAGGGGCCCATGCCCCAGACCTATTTCGTGCTGAAAAAGGCCCTCGCCCTCGCCCTCCCCATCATCGTGGTGGTCAATAAGATCGATAAGCCCGCTGCCCGCTGCGAGTGGGTGGTGGACGAGGTATTCGACCTCTTCGTAAAGCTCGAGGCGCCCGATCATATCCTTGATTTCTCCGTAATTTACGCCTCGGCGAAAGACGGCTACGCGACTCACGAACACACCGAGCGGAGCGGTACCATGGTACCGCTCTTCGACATGATAATAGACGCCATACCGGCCCCCACAGGGGACCCCGAAGGCTCGCTCCAGATGCTCGTAAGCTCGCTCGCCTATTCACCTTTCCTGGGAAGGCTCGCCATAGGCAAGATCACCTCAGGCACCTTCTGCATCGATAAGGACGTGGTGGTGGCGAGGGCAGGGGAGACCACGGTCCAGCCGGCGCGGATCACCAAGATCTATCGCTTCAAAGGGAACGACAAGGTCGAGACCGCCGAGGCGGGAGTGGGCGAGATCGTGGCAGTGGCAGGGATGGAGTCGATTACCATCGGCGAGACCCTGACCGATCCTCTGAACCCCATGCCTCTCATGGGCATAGAAGTTGACCCTCCCACCGTCTCCATGACCTTCGTGCCCAATGATTCGCCCTTCTACGGCAGAGAGGGAAAGTACGTCACCTCCCGGCACGTGAGGGATCGGCTTTTCAAGGAGACCCTGTCGGACGTGGCCCTCGTGGTGGAAGACCTCCAGGATGCCCAGGGATTCAAAGTCTCGGGCAGGGGAGAGCTCCATCTTTCCATCCTCATCGAGAAGATGCGCCGGGAAGGCTACGAGTTCCAGGTCACCAGGCCCCAGGTCATCTTCAAAGAGAAAGACGGCACCAGGCTCGAGCCCTACGAAGAGCTTACGGTGGACGTTGACGAGAACTACATGGGCCGAGTAATCGAGAACCTCGGCGGCAGAAAAGGCACCCTCATCGACATGCGCCAGGAAAACGGCATGGCGAGACTCAAATATAAAATCCCGACCAGGGGGCTCCTGGGCTTCCGCTCCGAGTTCCTCACCGAAACCCGCGGCATGGGCGTGATGAACTACGTATTCTTAAAATTCGACGAATACGCCGGCGAGATCAGGAACAGGACAAGGGGCGTGCTCATCGCCATGGAAGAGTGCTCCACTGTGGCCTATGCCCTCTTTAACCTCCAGGAGAGGGGAAAGCTCTTCTTAGGCCCCGGAGAAAGGGTCTACGCAGGCCAGATCATCGGCGAGCATTCGAGGGAAGCCGATATCATAGTGAACCCGGCAAAAGGCAAAAAACTGACCAACATGCGCGCCTCAGGCTCGGATGACGCCGTCATACTGACGCCCCACGTGAAGATGACGTTGGAAGAGTGCATCTCCTATATTAACGATGATGAGCTGGTGGAAATTACGCCTCAGTCGATAAGATTGAGGAAAATGATATTGGATGGGTTGGAGCGGAAGCGTTCCAAAAACGCGGCCGCCTAGCGAGTAGGCCATCCTCTTCCGCCTCTCGTCGTTGCCCGCGTCGTCACTCTCCTTGACGTACCTAGAAGTACGCCTGCGTCGGCTCCTCCTAGTCGCCTAGATATGCGAAAGACTATGGCCCACTCAGACGTTTTCCTCGTAAGCAAGTAGATGATAAAACTCAGCTGCTAAAATCGGAAAAATTCTGTTTGTTTTGAATGTTTCTCCTGACTTGCACCTGCCAATGATCACGAATGGAGAGGAAGGCCTGGATGTGGTGCGCTACGAGCACGCGCCCGGAGGCGTACATCTGTACGTTGAGGACGCGAGCGCAGTAGAGTGCCGCAGATCGGCCTTCCTCTCCATGACTCCCCCACAGATTATGCCATTTATCGTATTTTCTGCTTATTTCTAACGACCAGAGACTACTTTTATGACCCCGCCCTTTTCGCCTTTCACTAACGACTAACGACCAGAGACTGCCGTTAAGGCATTCACCATATACCATATACTATATATCAACGACTATCCTTTCGGTCTTTTACTAGAGACTAGAGACTAGAGACTAACGACTAACGACTGCAGTTAAGGCTGCTTCTTAGAGCGTGTCCCCTTCCTGCTCCTCCGCCTGAACTGCTTCTTCCGCGGGCGCGCCAATTACTTCTTCATATTCCGGGATTACTATGCCTCTTTTTACCATTATTCGGTAGATGATCCTGCTGCGGTTCTCTATGTATCGGGAGTCGCCGTCGGCTTTGAACTTTCTGGGGTTCGGCAGGGAGGCGGCGAGCCTCGAGGCTTCCTCTGCGGTTAAGGCGGCGGCGGGTTTGCCGTAATAGCGCTGGGAGGCTGCTTCTGCGCCGAATATCCCGTCTCCCCATTCCGCGGTATTGAGGTAAAGCTCGAGTATTCTCTTTTTCGTGAGGGTCCGCTCCATCCTCCAGGTGATGATCGCTTCTTTCCCTTTTCTTAAGGGGTTCTTCGAAGGGGAGAGATAGAGGTTCTTCACGAGCTGCTGGCTGATCGTGCTCCCCCCGAACTTGAACTTTTTCGCCTTCAGGTCCTTCTCGACGGCCTTTTGTATGGCATCGAGGTCAAACCCGTTGTGGGACCAGAACTTGTCGTCTTCGCCTATGAGCACCGCTTTGACGAGGAAAGGGGAGACCCGTGAGAGGGGTACCCACTTCTGCCGGATGACGAGCTTCTTGCCCTTTGCCTTCCACTCGGCCTCCCTTATCTCCATGAGGGCCGTCTTTCCGGGGTTTCCCTTCTTCAGCTTCGAAATATTCGGATAGAAACTGTAATAGGCGAGGCCGCAGGCAATGACGACGAGGAGGAGGAGAAGTATTTTCTTCACTGACCATTATCATAATGGAATGGCGCCAAAAAGGCAAACCGGACGAGCCCGGCGAATTGACTCACAATAAATCTTACCCAAGGAGTTAAGAGAAAGGGATCGTTGACTCATAAATAGGTATTACCCAATACCTGCCTTTGAAGGAGGCGTTGCCTATGAGTCCGCGATCCAAAAGAGAGTACACCGAAGCCGTTCATAAGAGGTATAAGAGGGCTTCAATGAAGGAGAAGACCGTCATTCTCGATGAGTTCTGCGCCACAACGGGTTATCACCGGAAATATGCGATTGTGCTTCTGAGGGGCTTTAAGCGATTTACCAGGCCCAAACCGAAGAAGAGAGGAAGAAGGCCCCTCTATGGAGACGACAAGATTCTCCATGCCTTAAAGCGGATATGGCGTGCTGCAAACCTCCCCTGCTCAAAGCGCTTAAAGGTGATCCTCCCTTTGTGGCTCCCCGGGTATGCAAAGTCCTTCGAACCTCTGCCCCTGGATGTTATCAAGGCATTGAAACGTATATCTCCTGCCACGATCGACAGGCTCTTAAAACCCACCCGCATGAAGTACAGAACACACGGGAGGTCGACCACGAAACCGGGAACGCTTCTGAGGAGGCACATACCGGTGAAGGTGAACCAGTGGGATGAGACAAGACCGGGATTTCTGGAGGCGGATACGGTGGCGCACTGCGGAGAGACTACCGCGGGGATATATGTGAATACCATAGACTTTGTTGACATCGCTACCGGCTGGACCGAGCAGCGGGCAGTGTGGGGCAAGGGGGAACGGGGCGTGCTGGAACAGATTAAGGATGTGGAGCAGTTTCTCCCTTTTCCCCTTTTGGGTTTCGATTGCGACAACGGATCTGAGTTTCTCAATTACCATCTCGTGAGACACTTCGAAGAGAGAATAAAGCCTGTCGCCTTTACCCGCTCGAGGGCCTACCATAAGGACGATAATGCGCATATTGAGCAGAAGAACTGGACCCATGTACGGCAATGGCTGGGATATGAAAGGATGGACACCATAGGCGTGGTGCCACTCCTCAACGATCTTTACCGAACCGAATGGCGGCTCTTTCATAACTTCTTCTGCCCTTCGGTAAAGCTCATATCGAAGGAAAGGATCGGCTCCAAGACCATAAAGCATCATGATTCTCCCAAGACCCCTTATCAGAGAATCATGGAGTCTCCTCATATCCCCGATACGGTCAAGGAATCACTTACTAAAGAGCTTGAAGGACTCAATCCATTTGTGCTACGTAAAGCAATGGAGGCGAAGCTGAAAAAGGTATTCTTCCTCCCCGCCCCCGGGTAACATCTTTTATGAGTCAATGTTGCCTGGCCGCAACTGCTCTTGGGTAAGATTTAATTATGAGTCAACTGGCCCGGCGGAGGCGAAGAGGGTTCGATTGCACGGCATACCCCGGCAGAACGCCCTGGGCGTGCCATGGCCCTTTGGATCAGTCCTCTATCCCTTGCTTCGCCCTCTCCTTTTCCAATTCCCTTGCTCTTTCCTTGTTCCCCAGGAGCTTCGTGAGCTCCCCGGTGATGGGGAAACGGTCTCCCGGGACCTGCTGCTTCGAATAGACAAGCATACCGTCGCACTTTACCTCGAAGATTTCGCCGCTGCTTTCGACGCGAACGATGGTTGAATCGGGGTACGCTCCCTTCAGTTCCGCTTCGGCACGGAAAGCATGGGGCCGGTAGTCTCCGGAGCCGCAGTATTCGATAACTATCCTCATGAAGCCTCCTCCATCGGATCTTGCCTCTGTATACAAGTTATTTTCCTCTAATTCTCATCCGGTTGCAAGGCTAATCAATGGGCCGTCCGTCTCTATCGCCTTTCTCCGAATTTATCTGCGGCCGAGAAGGGGCTCGGTTTGGACCGGGGAGGGCTTTGTCTTGTACTTCGCTTCGGGGTCGCCAAGAGGATCTTCTCCATCCTTGCCTCAAACTCGGGTGGCCTTTTCATTACCATCTCCGGGCTCTTTTCCATGGTCGTCCGGATAAGGTCGGGCATTTTATCGAGAAGTTTTCTGCCCAGGGGAGATTTGTAGAAGCCGATGAGCTCGCCGATCTCCTCCTCACTTCTCCCCTATGAGCTTCGTCACCTCTCCCTCCTGGGGGAACCTGTTTGTTTTCGCTTTCGAATAGACGAGCTTGCCGTCGCATTTCACGTCGAAGATGCCGCCGCTGCCTACGACAACCTTGATTTTGGAATCGGGGAAACTCGATTTCAATTCCGCTTCCACACGGGAAGCATGGGGCTGGTAGTTTCAGGAACCGCAGTATTCGATAAAAATGTTCATAATACCCTCCTCAATTTGGTGGCGGCCTTTCCCGCCTGTATATATTCTGCCGCTCCACGGCTTCGGTTGCAAGCCTTTTGTGGGGGTCTGAAATCGCTATTTCCCTACCCTGTACTTTGCCGTCACGTCAGAAACCAGGGCATCGAGCCTCGCATTGAACTCGGGAAGCTTTTTCTGTACCATCTCCCGGCTCTTCCGCATGGTCGCCTCAATGAGTCGGGGCATCTTATCGAGCATTTTCCTGCCCAGGGGGGACCGGTAGAATCCATTGAGCTCCTTCATCTCCTCCTCGGTGAATACCTCCGTATAGACGTCGACGAACAACGTCCTCATCTGCTCCCAGGACAGGCTCTCGGAAAGCCAGTCAAAGTACTCTTTTTTCAGGGCCTCCATGGTTTTACGAGCTTCAGCCGACAGATCCGCGGCTGCAAATTCGAACTGCTTCTCCATCATATCATCGACCGCTTTGACCATCTCGTCCCTCATGGCCCGGCCATTCATTATTTCAACGAGCTCCATCGCCGCCTGCTTTCGGCCGGCCGCGTCGTCGGCCATCGCCGTTAAGGCCGTAACGGCCGTAATGCAGAGCACGAATATTATCAATCTTTTCATTTCGCCCTCCCTTCCCGCCATTTTCCTATCATTCAAGGAGTTTTGCAAGGATTATTGTGCACCTACCCGAACGGCATGCGGGCTCCCTCGGCACTCCGGCCCATTTGACAAGAGGGGCCCATAACCCTTATAATATCAGTGATATTTTTCACTATTCTAAGGAGGCTCAAGGAATGAGTACTACTGCTCAAGGTTATAAGGGGAGCGAAGATTATATCGCATCCAAACCACTTATGGAGATCGTAAACGTTGCCATCGCATTGGGGAAACCCCTTGTTATCAAAGGTGAGCCGGGCACCGGCAAGACCCTTCTCGCCCATAGTATTTCGCGGGCGCTCAATATGAAGCTCAACATCTGGAACGTCAAGTCCTCGACCAAGGCGAAAGACGGCCTTTACGTCTATGATACGGTCCAGAGACTCAATGATGCGCGGTTCAAGGATAAGGACATCACCGACATCAGGCAGTACATCAAAATGGGAAAGCTCGGCCAGGCATTCAAGGCCGACGAGAAGGTGGTCCTTCTTATCGATGAAGTGGACAAGGCGGACGTGGAATTCCCGAACGACCTCCTGAACGAGCTCGATGAGATGTCCTTCCATATCCCGGAGCTTGACGAGGAAGTCCATGCAAAGCACCGTCCCGTGGTGATCATTACGAGCAATTCGGAAAAGGAGCTGCCCGATGCCTTCCTGAGAAGGTGCATATTCCACTACATCGAATTCCCCGACCAGGAGATGATGGAGAAGATCGTCAAGGTCCACTATCCCGATATCGAGGCGAAGCTCATGAGGGAGGCCTTAAAGAAGTTCTACTGGATCCGCGAAGTCGACGGGTTGAGGAAAAAGCCCTCCACCAGCGAGCTTATCGACTGGATCAAGGCCCTTGCCATCGGGGGCATAAGCGTCGACAGGATCTCCTCCGAGATACCTTTCCTCGGCACCATTCTCAAGAACGAGCTTGACACGGAGCGGTTCGTGAGGACCTCTTCGGGCCAGGGCGGAATGGGATTCAAGAGACGATATTAAGAAGAGCGGATAATTAATGTTTACTGATTTTTATTATACATTGCGAAGGAAAGGTGTACCCGTCTCCGTGACCGAGTGGGTCTCCTTTATCGAGGCCCTCTATGAAGGCCATTTTCAGGCGAGCCTGAACCACCTCTACTACGTGGGCCGCGCCTTTCTCGTGAAGAGCGAGGCCTATTACGACCAGTTCGATCTCGCCTTTCAGGAATATTTCGGCGGCATAAAGACGGACGATGTGGACCTCTCCAAGGTCATGGAGTGGCTCGAGAACCCCCTCAACAATCTTCCCAAGCTTACGATGGAAGAGATCCATGAAATGCAGATGAGGATGGAGGAGTTCAAGAAGACCCACGACATGGAAGAGATGATGAGGCAATTCAGGGAGAGGCTCGCCGAGCAGAAGGAGAGGCATGACGGCGGCGGCAAATGGATCGGCACCGGCGGTCGTTCGCCCTTCGGCGCCTACGGGACCCATCCCGGCGGCATCAGGGTAGGGGGCGAGTCGTGGAGCCAGTCGGCGGCGAAAGTCGCGGAAGAGAGACGGTTCAAGAATTACCGGAACGACATCATCCTCGACGTGAGACAGACCAAGGTGGCCCTGAAAAAGCTGCGCGAGCTGAAGCGTGAAGGGTCCGAGGAAGAGCTGGACATCGAGGAGACCATTGACAAGACCGCCAAGGAAGGCGGCGAGATAGAGCTTGTCTTCAACCGCTCCCGGCAGAATTCGGTCCGCATCATTCTCCTTATGGATACGGGCGGCTCCATGCTCCCCTACACGGAGCTTTGCGAGAGGCTTTTCTCGGCTGCGTCCCAGATGGAGCATTTCAAGGAGTTCAAATATTTCTTCTTCCACAACTGCGTCTACCAGGATATTTACGAGGATATCGCCAATTACAAGCGCATTTCGACGGAGAAGTTCCTCTCCAACTTCGACAAGAGATATAAGCTCGTCTTCGTAGGAGACGCGAGAATGGCCTTTTCGGAGCTTTTCGACGTGAACGGCTGCATCGACTATTTCTCCACCAACGAGACGCCGGGCATCGAATGGCTCCTTAAACTGAGGGAGCATTTCCCCCATTCCGTCTGGCTCAACCCGACTCACAGGAACTACTGGGGCCACTATACGGTCGACAGCATCAGGAAGATCTTCCCCATGCACGAGCTTACGGTTGACGGGTTGAAAGATGCCATAAAGTCATTGACGTCACGGGTGAAGCGGCCGGTCAACAATTAGGAAAGCCCGACAGGGGCGGTCTTCCCGCGGTTCCCCGAAGAGGGCGGCATTGCAGGGATTCGGAGGCCTCGATCATTCTGTAAAGGCGCAAAACACCCGTCTTCTTTCGGTCCGTGGATCCAAATAAGTCTTAAGTTTTTCGGGAATATACTTTATACTTTAACGTGCCCTTAAAAAAACTGTTATATTTTTCCTACGGGAAAGTCCTCGAAAGGGAGATCAAAAGGGGACCCCTTCCCACCCATATAGGCCTCATCCTCGACGGCAACAGGAGATATGCCCGTGAGATGGGTTTCGACGACGTCACTTGGGGCCACAAGGAAGGGGCAAAAAAGCTGGACGAAGTGCTCAAGTGGTGCGTGGAGCTCGATATAAAAGTCGTTACCATCTGGGTCTTCTCCACGGATAACAGCTTAAGAGATAAAGAGGAGATAGAAGGTCTTCTCAAAGTGATAGAGAGCAAGATAGACGAGCTCTCGAACAATCCCATAATCACGAACCTCGGCTTCAGGATAAGGGTGCTCGGTAATCTGGAGCTCCTTCCCGAGGGGCTCAAGGGAGCGATCAGGGCTTGCGAGGAGAAGACGAAAGGGCATGACAGCCGGTCCCTCAATATTGCGGTGGGGTATGGAGGGAGGGAAGAGATCGTCGAGGCGGTGAGAAAGGCCATTGTCGCGAAAGGGGCCTTAGCCGTCGCCGAACTGCCGGAAAGTATTACGGTAGATGATATTACAAGCCATCTTTACACCTGCGGCCTTCCGGACCCCGACCTCATTATCAGGACGAGCGGCGAGGTCCGCTTGAGCGGCTTTCTCCTGTGGCAGAGTGTGTACAGCGAATTCTATTTCTGCGACGCCTTCTGGCCCGTATTCAGGAAGATAGATTTCCTGAGGGCCATCAGGAGTTATCAGCAGAGGAGCCGGAGATTCGGAAAATAGGATAGTCACCGTTCCGTGCCGGCGGCGCAAATCATTGGGACAAGGACAATTTAAGATTGTTTAAACATTCCATAGTCAGCTCGAAAGGGGTCTCCATATTCTTGAGGGTCCTCCTCTATCTCTTCCTCACGGCCCTTATCGTGATGATCCTCTATACCTATCACGAGGGCGGGTGGAGAGATATTGCAGATTTCTACCGCTATTTTCTCAATCCCAAGAGGCTCCGGCTCTTCATAGCCTCCTTCGGCCATTACGCCGCGGTGGTCTTCGTCCTGCTCCAGGCGCTCCAGGTCGTCTTCGCTCCCATACCCGGAGAGGTGACCGGTTTCGTGGGAGGATTTCTTTTCGGCAATGTGATGGGCGGGGTGCTCTCCACCATAGGGCTCACCCTGGGCTCGGTACTCGCCTTCATGATTGCCCGCGTTTTCGGACTCAGGATCGTGGAGAGGGTAGTCAAAAAGGCGTATATCCACAAATTCAATGATTTCGTGACCCACAAGGGGCTCTACATCAGCTACATCCTCTTCCTCATACCGGGTTTTCCCAAGGATTCCCTCTGTTACCTCCTGGGGCTCACCCACATGAAATTTCTCGATTTCTTCCTGATGGCCCTTCTGGGCAGACTTCCGGGCACCATCATACTTACCTTTCAGGGTACGGCGGTCAAGGACGCCCATTATACGGCATTTATCATCCTCCTGATCGGCAGTGCCGTGCTCACGGTGCTCCTCTATTTCGGCAGGAACAAGATCATACACTTCTTTACCCATATCGCCCACAAGCTCAAGCTAGTAAAGAAGAAAGAAGAGAAACACGGCAAGAAGGATCCTGTAGTACGAAAAAAGGTCAAGGGAGTGGCTGCGGAGAAACCTCACCAGAAAAGTAAGACTTATAATCCCGAATAAGAGGGCGGACGCGGCCCCCGACCCATAAATGAGGAGCAGCTCATTGCTCGCGTCAAACCGGAAATGTAATGCCTCGTGGAGTGTTGCCCCGAGGATGACGGGTATGGCGAGGAGGAAGGAGAAATCGATTGCCTTCTCCCTTTTTAATCCCAGGATCATGGCCATGGCGATGGTGATGCCGCTCCGGGAGACGCCGGGGACCAGGGCGCAGGCCTGGGCAAGGCCCACGATGAAGGCGAAGGCAAGGGAGATATCCTTTTTATTTCGAGGAAGCCTCTCGGCAATGAGCATGAGGAGCGAAACCGCAACGAGGGCATAGATGGTCACCGCGGGATTTCTCAGGTGGGCCTCTATGAACGATTTTCCCGCAAAACCGAAGAGTGCCGCAGGGATCGTCGCGAAGCATATCTTCGTGAGCAGGGTGGTCCTCCACTTTCCGCTCCCCATATCGAGGAACCCCTCCACGACCATGACCATAAACCGCCTGCCGTAGACACAGAAGATCGCGATCAAGGTCCCGAAGTGGAGGAAGACGTCAAAGGTGAGCTTCTGGACCTCTCCGTCCTGCATTTTGAAAAGCCATGGCACGAGAATAAGGTGGGCAGAGCTGCTGACGGGAAGGAACTCGGTGATTCCCTGCAGCGCCCCGAGTGCGACGCCTTGCAGGAAGGTCAAGACATATCCTCGGGACGGAACCTGAAGGGGATTTCGATCGAGTCAAGACTGAGTGACGGCGGTATGGGGGGATAGGGCTCCGCTGCCCTGAGGGCGCGCGTCACCGATTCGTCGAAGACCCTGCTCCCCGAGGCTTTGTCCACATTCCATTCTACAAGCTTCCCGTCCTTGCGTATCGTGATCGTCACTTCGGTTACCAGCTTCTTGAGACCCGAGCCGGGCATGCGCCATGCTGCGGTGATCTTGTCCCTTATGTCCATATAATATTTTTGGGTGGCCAGATCGAGGGGTCTTCCAGTTCCCTCCCCTGAAAAAGGCAGCCCCGGTGTGCCCGCGCCCCGCGAGCCTGCGCCATCGCCTCTCGATATGTCGACGTAGCTGGTCCTTTTCTTAATCTGGTCGAGTCGTTCCTTGAGGTCTTTCAGGTCGTCCTTTGAAGCGGTTGTCTTCTCTTTTTTCACCTGTTTCGGGGGCTCTTTGAGGGGGACCTTCTTTTTCGAGATGGAGACTTCGTTCTTCTCGGGCCTCACGGGTTTGGGTTTTACCAGCTTTTCTTTGGCAGGTCTTTTGGCTTCCGCCTTCTTTTCAGGCTTGGCAGGCTCCCTGAGAGGGACCGGCGCGCCTTTTGCAGCCCCCATGTCCCCCGTGGTCTTCGGTCCTCCCCCCATGTCCCCTACGAGACTCACCGAATAAGACGAAAAATTGATCTTTCTCGTTGACTTGGGGAGCTGGACACTGAAGACGATGAAGGCCGCGAGGTGCAGAAGGACGGATACAATGCACCATTTCAGCCAGGTCGATTCACTCATTGCTCTTCGAGCGGTTTCGTCACGATATTGATCTTCTCGATTCCCGCTTCCCGGATAGTGCCCATGCACTTCACCACGAACCCGTAAGGCACGTCCTTGTCCGCCCTCAAGTATATCTCCTTGTCCTTCTTATTCGCGAAGAGAAGCTCCACGGCGGCCTTCAGGTCTTTTACCTCGAGCTTCTTCTCGTTAAGGATAAGCCTCTGCTCTTTTGTCACGTTCAATATCTGGGGTTCATCCTTGGTGGCCATGGGCTTGGTCGTCACCTTGGGGATATCGATGTTCATGCCATGCTGCATCATGGGCGCAGTGATCATGAAGATAATGAGGAGGACGAGCATGACGTCCACGAGGGGCACCACGTTTATCTCTGAAAGGGGTCCTTTCGAATCGCGGGAAGTCTTCATTTTTCGAGGATATTGAGGAGATACATGGAAGCATTTTCCATTTTCGCCACGATCCTCTTGAGCCTGCTGTTGAAGTAGTTATACGCGAGGACCGCGGGGATGGCGGTGGCAAGGCCGATCGCCGTCGCGATAAGGGCTTCGCTGATGCCCGGGGCGACGACCGCGAGGCTTGTGGTCCCCCGCACTCCTATCTCCCTGAAAGAATCCATAATGCCCCATACCGTGCCGAAAAGCCCGATAAAAGGCGCGGTGTTGGCGGTAGTGGCGAGGAAGGAGAGACGCCGCTCGAGGGTCTCCGTCTCCTCGGAGATCGTGATCCTCAGGACATTCTCGATGAGGGGCACCGTCTCCGCTTCAAGCCGGGGGTTCTCTTTCTGCTTTGCCGTGATCTCTTTGTAAGTCACCACCATGAGCCGGTAGAAAGGATTATCCGGGTTATCCCGGTACATGCCGAGGAGCCTCCTGAAAGAGTCCGTCTCCTTTGCCGCCGAAAGAAACCTCTTGCCTTCCCTCTCGGTTTTCCCGAACTGGCGCATTTTTACGAGCATAATCGTCCAGGAGAGAATGGAAAAGAGTAAGAGAATCCCTATTATAACCTTTGCCATGGTCCCTGCCGAAGCGACGAGACCGAATACACCATTTGTATACATGTCCATAGATACCCTTCCTGTCGTAGTTTTATACATCAAATCCCCGTCGTTGTAAAGAAAAACCCCTGGGGGAGGCCCAGGGGGAAGGGGGGTTATTATGAGAAGCTTATGGAGGTAATTTCAATGTAAAGAGTCACTCAACTCCCTGATATGCCGGTTTCCGATTTCTGAACCTTTTCGAGCCTCCAGGGATTCGGTACCCCGTGCATTGCTCAACATATCGTACAATAATGGTACCCCAATCGCGGTCGGCTGTCAACAAAAAAATGAATTGTTTTTGGTACAACAAACAACGTTTCTTTTCCATTTTATCTATAAGATTAAGTGTATACACATTGTGGGCCTCCTTTAGCCTGTACTTGCGGGGATACACGAGCCGGAAGGTGTAGTTTGAGCCTTCAACAAGTGATTTCGAGTTGGTTTCCGTCACGGCCGGGAAGGGCGCAGGCGAGGCCGGGGGCCTTCCCGGCCCCTCTCACGCCCTTGGAAGGGAGGCCGATATCCATTAATGACCTTGATTTCACAGGCCTTTAAACGTACAATAAGAAAGGAGCGAACATAAAATCAGCGAGAGGAGCATATATGCCAAAGATTACAGACGGTATCCACTTCATCCAGGGACAGGATGAGTTTATTCCCGATTCCCATGTCTATATATTGGGCGATCCGGCAACGAAAGATCTTTCCATGATCGACGTGGGGCTTACGGGAAAGGGAAGCTATAAGATAGAGTCGCTCAAGAAGCTTGGAATCGAGCCCTCCCACATAAAAAGAATCATCATGACCCATACCCACCTGGACCACATAGGCTGCTTCACGGAGATCAAGAAGGAGATTCCCGGCGCGGAGCTGTGGGTTCACGCCCTCGAAGGAGAGCTCCTGGAGAAGGGGCAGGACGAGGCGGTGTACGGCATGGCGGAGTTTAAGGGCATGTGCCAGATGCAGTACGGCCTGAAGCCGGGGGCATTCACATTTAAGGTGGACCGGAAGCTTCAGGGCGGAGAGACACTCGAGATCGGGGGCATGTCATGGGAGGTCATCCATATCCCCGGCCATTCGATGGGGGGCA
>DASXUJ010000133.1 GCA_036504895.1 Syntrophorhabdaceae bacterium | reverse complement strand
TCATGTCCCTGTGCGTTACCGTTACGGGCCCACCCCTTGATATCTGGTTTTTAAAAATCGGTATAACGCTTCCCCGGCTGCCGACTACATTGCCGAACCTTACGGAAATGAACTTCGTGCTATTTTTGGTATTGTACCATTTCACCAATTCTTCGGCCACACGTTTCGTAGTGCCCATTACACTGGTAGGGGTGACAGCCTTATCTGTGGAGATCATGACAAACTTCTCGACCCCCCGTTTGCAACTCTCTTCCAGAAGGTTCATGGTGCCGAGGACGTTCACCCTCACCGCCTCCTCGGGGTACTCCTCCATGAGAGGAACATGCTTATATGCAGCGGCATGGAGCACGATATCAGGAGCACAGTGAGCGAAAACGTGGGAAATTTTATTAGCGTCACAGACGTCCGCTACCACGGGTGTCAATAAAACGCCTTGGAAGAGGGATTTAATTTCATTGTCGAGGTTGAATAATTCCGTTTCGTCGGAATCCAGAGCGTAGACGGCTTTGGGCTCGTTCTTCAGCACCTGCCTTACTATCTCCGATCCAATCGAGCCTCCGGCACCGGTAATAAGGACCACTTTACCCCTGATGAGGCTGAAAATCTCCTTATGATTGATAGTCGCCTGCTCTCTTCCCACAATATCTTCAATAGATACGTCCTTTATATCGGAAAGCGCGATGCTGCCCTCCAAAATCTTCCCTATGCCGGGAAGCACTCTTACGTCATTTACGAGAGATTTCCTTATGTGAGACATTATTCTCTTCATCTCTTTCGTGGTCGCTGACGGCACGGCTATGAGGATGGTCTCGATATTCAATTCGCTCGCGAGTCTCGGGATCATTTCAGTGGTCCCCATGACTTTTATTCCCTGAAGAAAACTGCCTCTCTTAGTCTCGTCATCATCCACAAAGGCCACGACCCTGTATTTGCTTTCCTGGTGGCGGCGGACATCTCTCACGATCATCTCGCCGGCATTGCCGGCCCCCACGATAAGCGTCCGCCTGCCCTCCTCGAGCGGCCTTTCATGGATATGCCTTTGAAGCCTTCGGGCCAGCCTGAAACACCCCACGAGGAGTAAAGAGAGTACGCAGTCAAGGAGGACTGCGGAACGGGGAAAACCTGTGAATATGCCTCCAGGATTCACTATGTATACTACGATCGCTACGATCGCGGAGCTTAGGATAATCCCTTTTGCGACATCTACAAGCTCGAAGGCCCCCACGTACCTCCAGGACATGGAATAGAACCTGAAAAACAAGAATACCGGAATCTTGATGGCGATAAAAATGGGCGTGTAGAGCAGATACTCCTCGGACCATGGATTGGTAAAATCCCAATCATAGCGCAGCAAAAATGCAAGCTGACAGGAGAGGGCGAGAAGAAACACATCACCGAGAAGGAAGAATAAGGGTCGCGTAACAGGGGAAGCCCTGAAAAAGTTTAGGATCGATCGGTGCATACCTGTTTTTCTCCTGTCTCGGCCCCCTGAGTGCCGTTCCTTTTCGATGCCACCGCAAATAACACTTTATATTCGCTGTTTATCATATCGGAGCGGATCGCAAGGGGGGGATCGTAGTCGGCCATACCGTCTTTAATTTCCGGTGGAAGGGGTGTCAATTTGCCCATAAATACCCGTTTGAATATCTCTTTTCCCTTCATCGTTCTGGGAATAAGATGACATGAGACTGCTATCTTCTTGATGAGGGAAATTATTTTGTCTCTCATGGTATCTTCCCGCACCCTGCAGTTGCCATAAAGGGAAACGTCAGGAAATCCCGCCCCCGCTAACAGCCCGTGCAATTCGGGTGCGGAGAAATATCTGATGCTATAGGGGCTGGGATTAAACCCCTCCCCGTCTTTGTTGGCGGAGCATACTATGAGCACTCCATCCTGTCTCAAAACGCGATACGCTTCATTTATGAACTTTGCCGGAGAATGC
>DASXUJ010000132.1 GCA_036504895.1 Syntrophorhabdaceae bacterium | reverse complement strand
ATACGGGTCCTGTGAAATCTGCGGGAAAAAGATAGACGTGAAACGTCTCCTGGCTATTCCCTGGACCCTCTACTGCAAAATCCATTCAACGACGGAATCGAAACGAGCCGGCCCGCGGGTCTAGATGGGCGGGGACGACAGAGCGCACCGGAGACTCAAGTGACAGGCGGGGGTTTATCTATGAATATACGCACCTTATTGCTGATGCTTCTGGTATTGATGGGGACCGCTTCATGTTACATGGGCTACTCCACCAGTCAGTCCTATCGCCCCACTCCCGGATATTACGACGAGCACCGGGGTTATCCCGAGGGCTATTGGATAAACCGCCCCGATTGGGATGCAAACCGGAACGGAGAGCGCTATAAATGAGCAGGGCTTGACTGGATGGGTGAAGGAAACCATTCTCGTGTCGATCATGCTCCCGGGCCTTCTCACCTACAGACGAAACACCGTTTGACGGGTCTGCCCGTCCGCCTCACCACGCGCGGCTGAGCTTGATGCCGTAATACTTCTCGCCTGCCGCGGCCTGAATGTTCCAGCCATTATAGGGCTTCGTAAAGATGTAGCTGCTCGCGATGCCGATCGCCGCCCCGGCCAGCACGTCGTGCACGTAGTGGTCTTTTGCCTCAACCCTGCTCACGGCCACGAAGGTTGCGGCAGCGTAGGCGGGAAGGCCGTACTCCCAGCCGTAGCGCTTGCGCAGAAATTCGGCGGACGAGAAGGAAAGGGAAGTATGGGCCGAAGGGAAGGAATGGCTGTCGCCGTTGGGGGCGGATTCGGTGATCGTATATTTGAGGCCATAGGTCACGGCGGCCGTGAGCGCCACCGACTCGACCAGTTGGAGGGCGCCCTTGCCATCCTTCTGGTAGGCAGTAATTCCCGCCGCGGTGGCGGGGAGAAGAAGAGTGAGAACTTCTCCTGCCGCCTCGATGCTGTTGCCCGCGTGGACACCGGCGCCGGTTATAAGACAGAGTAGAAACGCGATCACCAGAGTCTTCGCCTTGGTCATTTTATCCCCTTTTTTTCTGATCGACACATTTATCCAAACCTATCATAAAACCTTATGGGTGAAAAGAAAAATCACGGATTTGGAGAAGAAAGAATTTTCTGCCGATCGAGGTGATTCGGGGATTGGGGCGGAGAAGTGGCTCGCGACGCCGCTCACCGCCTCTATTTGCGGGGTTGCTGGGCGGCTGCCGGCGGCCTCTTGGTGCACCATGCATCGTACCGGGCGGTCCCGAACTCGGTGGGCTCCACATATTTCCATGCCTCCCCCTTGTTGAGCACGGGCTTTCCCGAGTCCACCTGCAGGACTGCGACCATTTTTCCGGCGCAATCCATCTCCACGTAGGAAAGGACCTCCCGTCCTCCCTTGATCTCGGTCTTCTGCCAGGCCCTCACTTTGTGTTCGGGAAAAACAATGACGGAGGAGACATCGATATAATTCTTGGCGGCGCCGTCGTCAAAAAAGACCTCCCACTCGGCGGCCGCTGCGTGGAAGGGGAGAACTGCCGCAAGAAGGAGTAGGGCTGCAAGTATGAGTAACTGTTTTTTCATCTTTCCCTCCTTCTCCGGCGCCTCTTTTCGCGTGTACGGCCCTTCCCCTTTGGGGGGAATCTATGAACTCCGCGGCCGGAATGCAACGATTGACCTTGCTCCTTTGGCGTGGCCGCCCTATATTAATTCACGGGTCGTTCAGGGAATCATACCCGCACTACTACATAGTGAAGCATCTTTTGCCGCAGCCCGTCCGGACGGCGATTATCCACAGGGGGTGAATTATGAAATACGGCGTATATAAAATCGCATTATTGGTTCTTCTCATGCTCCTTTTCTCGCAGGGCCTCCGGGCGGCGGAGGGGACCCCTCAGCCAAGGGTGGACGCCGTAATGGGCCCTGACGGCATTCAGAGGGTGGAGATTACGGGCGGGAGCTATTTCTTCAAGCCGAACCATATCGCCCTCAAGATCAATGTACCCACGGAATTGAAAATCACAAAAGAGCCGGGCATGGCGCCTCATAATGTCTCCATGAATTCGCCTGAGGCGGGGATGACCTTTACGGAAGAGCTTGGCGCCGCCCCCTCGATCATCAGGTTTACCCCGACCAAGGAAGGCAATTATCCTTTTTTCTGCACCAAGAAGATCCCCCTCCTGGCGAGCCACCGGGACAAGGGCATGGAAGGCGTCATCGAGGTGGTCCCATAACGCCCCTCGGGGGTAAAAGCTCCCGTGCCGACCCTATCGCCGGGCTGTATTGAACCTCAAGTAGATTTGTGCGTGTGGCCGCGAGATTACATTCGCCTATAGGGTCCTTTGACGGACCTTATCAGAATGTCGGTGACAGCCGGTATGAAACTATCGATCATACCGCCCAGCCGTTATTATTCGAAAACAGACCCAAGGGCCTCACAAGATAAAAAGACGAAACCTCGTGGGACCTACCCTTCCCTATCTCGCGGCCCTGGTCTCTGCCCCATGGGAGTTTTCCCTCTCTTGCCCGCGAAATCGGCGAGCATCGACGGCAGGCGAACGCTCGCACGCCTGTCCGTGCCTGTCAGCCGGGCAGCAATCGCCTCGTGGGTCATCAATATCACTCGGAGAAACGTATCGGGCGCCCGACGGAAGATGGAAACTTCGACGAATATTGAGGAACCGAAAGGCCTCCCCGACAACAAATGGATTCCCCATCGAACCGGACCCGCCTGTTTTCGATAAAAGAGGAAAATTTTAGGCTTTATTCATGCTATGAAAATCGGTATATATTATTGCACCGGAACGGAAACCATGGTTCATATAAATTTAGCGGAATGAGGCCGGAAGGGGCAATCTTTCTCCCTTCGGGTCCGAATTGAAGTATTATGTACGGGCGGCGCCGTCACTATTGGTTATGACCGCGAAAGGCACACCCCATGAAGAGATTCCTGAAAGTGCAGCTGGAGAGAAATATAGATCTAATGACTAAAAAGGTCAAAAAACAGGCGCAATGCTCGGTACCGGCGGCAGGGGCTTAAAATGACGACATCTCGCGATCGGACACCCATTCATCCGGCAACGGAGAAAAATGCCTCCCCGGAGACGCCTGAAAAGGGGAATCAAATCCCGGGGCCCGAACCTCACGGCCTGCAGCGCATTAAATCGGACCTGAGGGCAATCACCAAGTCCCTCGGCCTTGTCTTCGGGGACATCGGGACCAGCCCCATTTATACCCTTACCGTTATTTTTCTCCTCCTCAAGCCCACGGTCGACAATGTCATGGGTGTGCTCTCTCTCGTGGCGTGGACCCTGATCATTCTGGTCACCGCTGAATACACGTGGCTCGCCATGAGCCTCAGCGAAAAGGGCGAGGGAGGCACGATAGTTCTGAGGGGGATACTGACGAGGCTCCTCAAAGCGGGGAGGGGCACGGTCTTTATCGCCATGCTGACCTTCGTGGGCATATCTCTGCTCATCGGCGACGGGGTAATCACCCCCGCCATCAGTATTCTTAGCGCGGTCGAGGGCATACGCCTTATCCCCGGGTTTCAGGGGACCACGAAAATGACCCTTATCCTGATCGCGGCCGCAATCGCCATCGTACTTTTTTCCTTTCAAAGAAAGGGCACCGATAAGGTTGCCCGGGCATTCGGGCCCCTCATGCTTCTGTGGTTCATCGCCATCTCCGTTTCCGGCGTGATATCGATCATACAGGTCCCGTCGGTCTGGCACGCGATCAACCCCATATATGGCATCAAGTTTCTCTACCATAACGGAATCGCCGGATTCTTTGTGCTCTCCGAGGTAATCCTCTGCGCTACCGGTGGCGAGGCCCTTTACGCGGATATGGGCCACCTGGGGAGAAAGCCGATCATCCGGGCCTGGTATTTCGTTTTTTGTGCCCTCCTCCTCAACTATTTCGGCCAGGGGGCATTCGTGATAAGAGACGGGGGGCGCTCGTCGAACATGCTTTTCGGCATGATCCTGGAGCAGTCGTTTCTTTTATACGTGCCCTTCCTCATTCTCAGCATCATTGCCACGATTATCGCTTCCCAGGCGATGATAAGCGGGATGTTTTCCGTGGTGTACCAGGGCATCAACACGCGCCTCATGCCTCTGTTCCGGGTCGAGTATACCTCCACCGAGCTGAGGTCGCAAATCTATATCGGCTTTGTAAACTGGTTCCTCCTCATCTCGGTCCTCTTCATTATGTTTCAGTTCGGAGAATCAAACCGTCTGGCCGCGGCGTACGGCCTCGCGGTTACGGGCACCATGACGCTGACGGGGCTCATGATGACCGCCATATTTTTCCTCAGGCACAATTATCCCAAAGCCTTCGCCTCATTACTCGTCACCGTCGTCGATATTGCCTTCCTTGTCTCCAATACCTATAAAATACCCCACGGGGGCTATTGGTCTCTTGTCATTGCCGCAATCCCCTTTGCCGTCATACTGATCTATACAGGCGGCCAAAGAAGGCTCTACGGGCAGATCAAACCCCTGAAGCTGGACATTTTCCTGCCAAGCTACAATGAGATATACCAGACCTACAGGATAAAAGGTACCGCCCTCTTCTTCGCCCGGGACATGAAAAAAGTGCCCGCCTATATCGTTCACACCATGTTCATGAACAATATCGTGTACGAGAACAATATCATCGTCTCCATCACGACCACGGACCAGCCCTTCGGAGTGGAGAGCTTCTTTAAAGACGATCTCGCCCCGGGGCTCAAGACATTCGAAATCCGGATGGGCTATATGGAAGTGGTCAATATCGAGCACCTTTTGAAAAAGGCGGGCATAAACGAGAAGGGGATATTCTACGGACTCGAAGAGATCACCACGAGGAATTTCTTCTGGAAAATATTCTCCATGATGAAACGGCTGGCCCCACCCTTCGTCCAGTTCCACGACCTGCCCCACAACAAGCTCCACGGGGTCATCACGAGAATCGAGATATGACGGCCCTCCCGATCTAGCCTCACTCCCTCTCCGGGGCCATCACCTCCGGTTGTTGTCCATTCATGGGGAAAGGATGGAGAGGCTTCCCTCGATGTCTGGTAGTACACCTTCGTCGCGCCTTCCTCGTCGCCTCGATATCATCTTCGACTTAGAAATGGAATCAATCCCATCCGCAGCTCCCGATTGACCGAGACAAAGGTTGAAACAGGGGGGCCTTTATGCTATTCGTAAGGGAGCACATACTTTCACCAATGGAGGGTATATGATTACAATGAGGACATTCGTTGCAGGCTTCGCGTCGTTAATGCTTCTTCTGGCGGCAGGCGTCTGTTTTGCCGCACCCGAAATCCCCAATCTGGTAGGAACGTGGACGGTGAAGGCCGAAGGCGCGGTATTCGCGAAAGGCACTGCACCGGGCAGCAAGACCCATCACGCGGGAGATTTCAGCACCCTTACCGCCGAAGCCGTGGTAACCGCACAACAGGGCCGGGTCGTCCGGGGGACCTTCAAATCCGCCAGGGCGACGGAAAATTTCGTGGCCGTCATAGGCTTCGACAATAAGAGCTTTTTCTATGCCGATGAAGACGGCGCCTCGGACGGCAGGATCGTGAGCAAAGACAGGATCGATGTCGTCTATCGCCATGTGACCGCCCACGATACGGTAGTGGGTATAGGAACATGGACACGGAAGAAATAAGTAGGATCCAACCCGGGAGGCGACTTCCCCTGCCGAAGGACCCCTTTTGAGGTAACGGGCCGGCTTTAGAGGGACTTGCAGAAACCGCAGGTCCCTTTTATTGATGATAAAGCGATACAGAAGCTGTCCGTGAAAGGACGTGAAGGGACTTTCGCGGGGCCCATTTGGATTGCCTCGGCTTCGAAGCAGGGTCGAGGCTGACGAGTCATTCCTTGAGGCCTGTTGTGCTATACTACAGGAGATGAATGAACCATTGGAAGGAAATCAGGTGACGGAAGGGATAAAGGCACGTAGCGCCCGGGGCGCGTCCTCAGGCGAGACAGACCCCGGCAAGCTTGCCGCTTCCCTGGCGGCCGGCAGGAAGGAGATCGCGCGGCTGAAGCGGCAGATCGGCAGGTTGAAAGAGGAGGAGCAAAGGAACGAGGGCACCGCCTACGACCTCAGGGAGCGGGTAAAAGAGCTTAACTGTCTCTATTCAATATCGAGCATAGTGGAGAGGAGAGACACCTCCGTTGGGGAATTTCTCCAGGAAACGGTAAATATCATTCCCGATGCGTGGCAGTATCCGAAAATTACATGCTGCCGCATAGTCCTGGAGAACGATATTTTCGTAACCCCTAATTTTCGCAGGACGAAATGGATGCAGTCCCGCCGGATCGTGGCGGACGGCAGCGAGATAGGCTCCCTCGAGGTTTTCTATCTCAGAAAGAAGCCCGAGAAAGACGAAGGCCCCTTTCTGAAGGAAGAAAGGAGCCTTATCAACGTCATCGCCGAGAGGATAGGGGCAATTGTCGAGAGAAGAAGGAGGGAAGAGGCCCTGCAGGAGAGCGAGGAGCAGAACAGGGCGCTCCTCAGCGCAATCCCCGACTTGATTTTCCAGGTAGACCGGAGCGGGACCCTCCTCGGATTTCATGAAGGCACCTTCGCCGGCATCAGGGAATCTCTGCGGGAACTGGTAGGCAAAAGCGTCTACTTCATTTCCGATGAAAAAGGATTCCTCCCGAGGCGGGCGCTCGAACAGTGCATGATTTATGTCACCAGAGCCCTCGTCACGGGGAAGGCCCAGATCTTCGAGCAGCATATCTCCATCGACGGGAAGGTGAGGGATTTCGAGGTGCGCATCGTGGTGAGCAGGGAAGACGAGATCCTCTGCATGGTGCGGGATATTACCTTGAGAAAGCGCCTCGAAAGGGAGATCCTGGAAATAAGCGGCCGGGAACAAAGGCGGATCGGACAGGACCTGCATGACAGTTTGTGCCAGCACCTTGCAGGGATCGGATTCCTGAGCAAGGCACTGGAAATACAGATCGCGTCGGGTACCGGTCCCAAGCGCGATGACGCGGCCGAGATCGTCCGCCTTATCGACCAGGCGATTACCCTCACCCGGGGCTTCGCCCGGGGCCTGAACCCGGTGCGGCTCGAGGCTGACGGGCTCCTGAACGGCCTTCTCGAGCTGGCGGTGAACAGCGAGAGGCTTTTTAACATCAAATGCATCGTCGAGTTCGAGGATCCGATCCTCCCCGGTGACAGCGAGGCGGCCCTCCACCTGTACAGGATTGTCCAGGAGGCCCTGAGCAACGCGGTAAAACACGGCCGGGCCGGGACGGTGACCATCCGCTTCAGGAAAGAGGGGAGGCAGAACGTCCTCTCCGTCAAGGACGACGGCGTGGGATTTGCCAACACCGTGAGCCGCAGCAATGGGATCGGCTTGAATATTATGAACTATCGCGCATCGGTGATAGGGGCCTCGCTCAACATCGGAGACGGCCCTGAAGGGGGCGCGCTCGTGGTCTGCACATTCGAGGATGGCGGCAACGCGAAGGAAAAAGAGGAGGATCGACGAAAATGGAGATGAGGACGAATCCAGGGCACAGGGCAGGCACGAAGAAGATAGTGATAGTGGATGACCATCCCATCCTGCGAAAGGGGCTCGCCATGCTCATCAATCAGGAGCAAGACCTCGTGGTGGCCGGAGAGGCCGGAGACGCACGCAAAGCCATGGAGCTCATTGAAAGCCTCAGCCCCGACATGGTGATCATCGACATTTCCCTGCCGGGCGTCGATGGGGTAGAGCTCATCAAGAACATAAAGCTGAAATATGAGGACCTTCCTGCCCTTGTGGTTTCCATGCACGATGAGGCCCTGTTCGCGGAGCGGGCCCTTCGCTCCGGGGCCAGGGGCTATATCATGAAGCAGGAAGCCGTGGAAAAGGTTCTGACCGCGATCCGGCGCATCCTCGCGGGCGAGATCTTCGTGAGCAGCGCGATCGCCACGAAAATGCTCGAAAAACTGGTGGAAGGCGAGCCGAAAAGCGCAGCTTCCCCCCTCGATCTCCTGAGTGACCGCGAGATGTCCGTCTTCCACCTCATAGGCCAGGGCATGAGTACGAGACATATCGCGGAGGAACTCCACCTCAGCGTGAAAACTATAGAGTCTTACAGGGCGCACATCAAGGAGAAGCTCAGACTCACGAGCGGAATGGACCTCCTGAAATACGCGCTCCAGTGGGTGCAGAAGAGCACCTGATCGGACTTCCCCCTCTCCCTGCACACCAAACCCGGTTCTTTCTTCCTTTTCCTGATCGCCGGAACCACGAATGCTGCCATGGCCGCATAGGGGAAAAACCGATAGACCGCCAAGATCAGTAACAGGATGTCCCACAAGTCCCGAAGGGAAGGTTGAGACGCCGGCGCCTGACCTGCAGGGCGCCGAAAACCCGCGAAAGGGCTGTGTTCCCGTCGAGGAGAGCCCTTCCTTGGGGTCGGCCATCGGGGTTTGCCCCATAGAAGATATCATGGAACACCCTATGTACAAAACAGGTGATGCCTGATTGTCAAGGGTACGCCCCATCTGTTTTCCTATATAAACCTCATTTGGCGACATAACTGCCGAGGGCAATAGGCTAAATGAAAATGAACAGAATGAATACGAGATGAACGGCGCCGGGATGCGCTTCCGGAAGCGCGTCAAACCTTGCCCGCCGTCTCTCGCGGCGCATGAAAACAGCACCACGATAAATGAATAATGGAGGTAATACAGGATATGTCGATGCTGAACGATGTAATGGAGAAGATCAAGGCCAGGGACCCCTATGAATTTGAGTTCCACCAGGCTGCAGAGGAAGTCTTCGAGAGCCTCGAGGCCACGCCCGCAAAACATCCGGAATTTGTGAAGGCAAAAATATATGAGCGTCTGGTCGAGCCCGACCGCACGGTGGTCTTCAGGGTCCCGTGGGTTGACGACAAGGGGCTGGTCCAGGTAAACCGCGGCTTCAGGATCCAGTTCAACAATGCGATAGGCCCGTACAAGGGCGGACTTCGCTTTCACCCTTCGGTGAACCTGAGCATCATGAAATTCCTCGGTTTCGAGCAGATATTCAAGAATTCCCTCACCACCCTTCCCATGGGAGGGGCAAAGGGAGGGGCCGATTTCGATCCCAAGGGAAAATCGGACAATGAAGTGATGAGATTCTGCCACGCCTTCATGAGGGAGCTTTACAGGCATATAGGGCCGGACACCGACGTGCCCGCCGGCGACATAGGCGTGGGAGCCAGGGAAATAGGATACATGTACGGCTACTACAAGAAGATAATGAACGAGCATACGGGAGTTCTCACCGGGAAGCGCCTCGAGTACGGTGGAAGCCTTATCAGGCCGGAGGCGACCGGTTATGGCTGCGTCTACTTCGCGGCCGAAATGCTCGCCACGAAGGGGCTCGACTTCAGGGGCAAATCCGTGGCGGTAAGCGGGTCGGGGAACGTGGCCCAGTACGCAATCGAAAAGGTCAACCAGCTTGGCGGCAAAGTGGTCACCCTGTGCGATTCCAGCTCGACCATCATCGATGAAGCCGGCGTGGACCGCGAAAAATGCGAGTACGTAATGGACCTCAAAAATGTGAAACGAGGCAGAATCAGCGAGTATGCCGACAGGTACAAGGACTCGGTATGCTATATCGGCAACAGCGTGTGGGACGTAATCAAGGATCTGGGTCTCAAGGTGGACGTCGCGATCCCATGCGCCACCCAGAACGAGCTCGACAAGGAGCATGCCATTGCCCTGGCGAAAGGCGGATGCATCTGTGTGGCGGAGGGAGCGAACATGCCCTGCGCCCCCGAGGCCGTACAGGTATTCAAGGAACATGGAATTCTCTTTGCCCCGGGCAAGGCTTCCAATGCGGGTGGAGTCGCCACATCGGGCCTGGAGATGACCCAGAACAGCATGAAACTCGCCTGGGCGCGGGAGGAAGTGGACGACCGCCTCCACACGATCATGAAGAGTATTCACCGCACATGCCTGGACGCAGCGGAAGAATACGGAAGAAAAGGCGACTACTCCGCCGGCGCAAATATCGCCGGATTTCTTAAAGTTGCCAACGCCATGCTGGCTTACGGCGTAGTCTGATCCCGAAGAGAAATACCGAGGCGTCTTCGAGGGGACGGCCCGGGGCAGGAGATAGGGAAAAATGCAGTCCAGCCCCGGGCCCGGAGAGCACAAAAGGTGATTCCAATGCACAAGAAAATGTTTGCCATCCTCAATCTGCTGAATGACGGACAGAAGCGGATGGATTCAGGGGAGATGGCGGGAAAACTCGGCCATCTGGGAATCGCCATGTCGGACCGCAGGGTGAGGCATTATTTAAAGATCCTTGACGAGGCAGGTTTCACAGAGGGAAATGGGAGAACGGGCAGGACTATCACTGCCAGGGGCAAGGAGGAACTCGGGCGCATATTCCCTTTCCCGGGGGTCGGCTCCCTGGCGAACAGTATCGACAACCTTTCTTTCCTTACCAACGTGGATCCGGGAACGGGAAAGGGGAAGGCGATCCTTAATGTCACCCTCGTGCCGGAGACGAAATCCGGGGAAGTCCTGGAGCTTCTCGACGGACTCCTGAACTCCGCCTATGGGGTGAGCAACCGGATAGTGATCCGGGGCCCGGGTGAGACGATCGGTTCTCTCGTGGTACCCGAGCAGAGGGTCGCCATAGGAACAGTGTGCAGCATCACCCTGAACGGCATACTTCTCAAGGCAGGGGTCGCGGTCACGTCACGGTTTGGCGGCATAGTGGAAATAGTGGAGAATTCTCCGGCAGGCTTCCTTTCCGTCATCAGCTATCAAGGGTCGTCGGTCGCCCCTCTCCAAATATTCATGAAAAGCGGAATGACCGATGTTCTTGGCGCTCTCAGGTCCGGCATGGGCAGAGTCCTGGGAAGCTTCAGGGAGATTCCCGAAGTCGGGCTGGAGAGGGCGAAAAAGGTGGTCAGGGAGATGGAGAAGATCGGTTTTCACGGCAGGACCATTTTCGGCACGCCGGGCCGGCCTCTTCTCGGGATACCCGTATCTCCGGACAGGGTAGGAATGGTCGTTCTCGGAGGGTTGAACCCTGCGGCGGCCGTCATAGAAGCCGGATTCGCAGAAGAGACCCGCGCCATGGCGACCCTTTGCGATTACGAGGAGATGGACCCCATAGAGAATCCCGCGAGACGCCTCTCCGGGTTCGGGGAGATGGGGCTCCTGAAAAGCCTTCACACCCTCGCGGAAACGGTTCGCCCCGATTGCTGGTCCGTCTTCGAAGGGTTGAAGCAAAGCAGCTTCTGAGAAATGATATCAGCCATCAGGCTGAGCCCCCCTTCACTCACCTCATAGACTTTCAGTATTGCCTCGTAGCGCTCGCTGCCGGGGGCCAGGGAAGCAAGCCTGTTTTCCAGGGGAGCCATCCAATCCGGGTTGAAGACGGCGTTTTTCCTGCGCGGAAATATGGCGGCATAGAAGATGGAGGTCTCCACGAGGTCCTGAAAGAAATGGGTGCCGAAGGAAAGCTCCGGGGTGAGACTGCCCGTCTCGTGTTCTATCTCCACAAGAACTGAAACATTGTTGATCTCCGAGAATCCCACGGGGATCCCCAGGGAAGGCGTGGTAGTACCCCACCTTCCCGGACCCATGAGAAGGGTGGGAAGTGAATCTCTCCCGGCTCCTATCTGCCTGTTCAGCCTTCCGATGATGCGTGCGATCTCATATCTTTCGGAATTCGAGAGCTTGTGGTATCCTTCCGGTTCCACATAGATTATGAGCCGAATAGGCTGAACGATGCTGCTCCCCATGAAATTGCCCTGGGAAGCGAAGAGAATCCTGTCATCCGGGATATCCGTCTCTATTTCGACTTTCCTTCCCTCGCCCCATGTCTGAAGCGGTCTGCACTGCACCACGTTGATCTGAAAATCTTCCGTCTCCTGCCCGCCGAAGTTTACGGTAAACTCCACGTCCACGGGATAGCCGTAGGCTGCTTCGAGCCTCTTGAGAATGCCCTGCATCACCGAAGGGAAAGACGTCTCGGAAAGAAGGGCCTCGAAAGTGAGGATCCAGGGAGCACCCTCTTTGAGTCCCCGCTCCTTGAGGTACTCCGCCGCCTCCGTATCGCGCACGGCGAAGAGGTCGAGGGAGATGCCGGCCTCCGCCTTGACCATCTCGCCCAGAGAAACGGTTTCGAGGCTGTTCGTCCCTATGTTGAGGAGGTCGACATAGTGCTGGGAGTACCTCCGTATGTCACCGAGGCCCGCAAGGGGCCTGTCGAGGGGGGCGTCGAGTGCCACGACTCTCGGATAGTCGTTCTCCACGCGGTTTACGGCGCGGGTGCCGAGGCCCAGAACGAGCCGGACCATCCCGGCCTCAGGGTCCATGCCCTCTTTCCACACGAAGGTATTGCGGGAAAGGCCCACGCCGGCGAGATCGGGGAAGAAATAGCTTTTTCTGTGGGAGCCGGACACCCTCTGCACGAGAAGGGCCATCTGCTCGTCCTGCTGGTCCAGGGCCCTTTGCACGCGGTAGGCCAGGGCGTCTTCGTTCATGGTGCTTGCAAAAACCCGCCGCACCGCATCTCTGAAGGCCCTGTAGCGCTCTTCCGGGGTCCCCTGATTTACGCAGAAGACACTTTCGTACTTGCCCGCAAAGGCATTTCCGAAGGCGTCTTCAAGAAGGCTGCTCGACCTCACGATGATAGGGGACTGGCCGAAATATTCGATAAGCTGCCAGAACTGCTCCTCGATCTCCTCGGGGAACGACCCTTCTCTCATCAGGGTTCTTAAGGTCCCCGCAACCTCGAAATAGCCTTCCTTCGTCTTCTGGCGGGTGTGGAGCTGCCACCAGCCGTTTTCGATGAGGTATGTGTAAAACAAGTCCGACCCCACATAAAAGGAGTCATGGGGCTCCAGGTGCGCCCACCCGTCATCCCCCATGGCCCGTGTAAGTATCTTCCTGGCGATCAGCATGCCCACCGATTTCCCTCCGAGGTAGCCGGTACCGAGGAGCCTCGCCTTGATGTGGAGAAGGTCCTCAAGGGTGAAGTTCCGCTTCGCCAGGTCGAGTATCCGCGTATCCCGTCCCACCATGATCCGGCAGAGGCGGTCGAGCATCTCCTCCTTCTCCCTCTCCTGCCCGTCTCTCGCGAGGAGGTCTTCCACGTCGAGAAAGAGCCGGTCCCAGTAATCCAGGTTTCTTTTTGCCTGCTCCCGTTCGCGCCCTGATATGTAGGTAAGGAGCCTCGTGGCATCCCCGCTCGATGTGACGGGCACGAATCGATCCCCCTCCCGTTTGTGGGGCAGAAACATGGTAGCCGAGTGCCTTCCCCGGACTTTCAACGGGTGGACGTACACGGCGCCGCCCGTACTGTACAGATCGAGAAGCACTTGGGTGGTTTCCCGGATCCTGGCCACGGTCTTGAAGGAATGGCTGCTCCTGAGAAGGCCGAAGTAGGCGATGGTGTTCTGCTGGAAAAGATAGGGGCATGTGACCATGAAGAAATTGCCTATCATGAGGTCCGTTGCCCACGCGGAAAGCAGGTCGGAGAGGAAATCAAACACATAAAATACGTCTTGCCCTTCACGGGTTGCAATGGCATTCACTTCCGCTGAAAAGGATTCGAAGCCTCCGGTCGCGTCGAGCGTGTACACGGCCGCAGTGCCGTCATCCGGAATGAGCGGGTCGTGGCGTGCGAACCTTATGTACACGACCCTCTTCCCTTCTCCCGTTGCGTGCTGCACGAAGGGCGCCACAAAATCGGCGTAATCTTCGACCCGGTCCACCTGCCAGACCACATTATCGCCGATCCTGAGTCCGTCTATCACCTGATCGAGCCCTTCGAGCCCCGTACTCCCCCTCATGGAAAACGCCATAGGTTCTTTCCCCCTGTCTGTCTGAAGCATAATCTGTCCGTCCATTGGTTTAATACATTCCCACCCTTTACACAAGGGGCTATAGGGGAACCCCCGATGGCCGCCTTATGGTGGAACCCCATGGAGAAAACAGGCCGCCCCTGATTGTGCACCATCCCTTTATCTGGTTTTCTATAGAGGTTGAGAAAGTTGTGATCTGAGGCGAATGAAGAAGGGTAGGAACAGGGCTGGTTGGCCGACGAGAATGGGCCGAATCAATATCATCGTCAGGGGGACCTTTGATGAAGACATCGAGTACGAGAAATACTGCCGTTTCTTTTGAAGCACGCGATGTGGTTGCCTTACCGAAAAACATCATAGAGGCGGTCGGCAAAGCACGGGAGGACGCGTCTCTTCAGGCCTCTTCGGCGGAAGGGTCGGGAAACGCGGCGGAAGCAGCGCGCTTGAGCGCTCTGTCACTACTGCTGCAGGAAGCGGAAGACGCGGCACGTCTCGCGGAAGACGGCCTGTTGGAACGGGCGAGGCAGAAATTTGTCGGCCTTGTTTCCCAAACTCCGGATACCAATATTTTATGCCTGGCCTATGAGTTCTTTTATCGGACCGACGATTTGGCCGGAGCATTGGATACGTTGGAAAGATATCTGAGTGTGAGCGATCAAAAATCATTTGGCGGCGCCGGCATCCCTTCGGACCGGGCGTCCCTGCGCAACCGCCTCGGCGGTAAAGACCGCGCGGAAGAGATGTATCAAAAGGCAATGGCCATCGATGAGGCGCTCGGGCGCAAGGAGGGCGTGGCCAGGCAGTACGCCAGACTCGCGCACCTGTACAGGGACCGGGGCGACCTCGGCCGGGCTGAGGGGATGTGCCGGAAGTCGCTGGCCGTCAATGAGGCGCTCGGGTGCAAAGAGGGCGCGGCCCGTCAGTACGGGAACCTCGGGATTTTGTACAAGACCATGGGCGACCTTGACCTGGCGGAAGAGATGTACCGGAAAGCGATAGCCATCGACGAGACGCTCGGGCGCAAGGAGGGCGTGGCCAGGCAGTACGGAAACCTCGGGATTTTGTACAAGACGAGGGGCAACCTCGACCGGGCCGAAGAGATGTACCAAAAAGCGATAGCCATCGATGAGACGCTCGGGCGCAGAGAAGACGTGGCCAGGCAGTACGCCAAGCTCGCGTCCCTGTACAAGGACCGGGGCGACCTCGACCGGGCCGAGGGGATGTATTATAAGTCAGTGGAATTATTTAACGTGCTTCATTCCTCTTCTCCGGAGGGGGTGAATCAGTTTCCGGTAAATCTACAGAATAGGTGAGATGATGCCGGTCGCCGGGAATTGAGGTCGAGGCACGTTACACGGCGGCATAGCGCAAAAGAGTTGTATTGTCACCCGGAGAAGACGATGTGGGCTGCCGCGTCCGCCATCTCTTCCCGTCAAATATCCGAGTTATCCCTTAATTCCTCAACTTCCCCTTTAACTGCGGGTATGGCTCTCTGAGTGGCCTCCACTTCACCACGCACCAAGCTGGCGCAACAGGCCCGATACATCGAACTGCGCCCACAAGGCAACGAACTTGCCGTCCTCTATCCGGGCCATGATGATATCGGTAAATATCACCTCTTTTCCCGTTGGAGACATGCCCTGGAATTCACCCTTGTGCGTACCCCGAACGGTGACGAGACTGGCTACTTCTTTTTCTTCTCCAATCTGGTGTTCTATTTCATGATGAAGGTCGGGGAAGGCTGTGTAGAGCATATCGACGAACCCCTTGAATCCCTCCCGGTCCACCGGAAGGCTGTTCCCCGGAAGATATGCCCGGCAGCCGGGCGAGAAAAATTCGTCGATCGCATTGAGATTCTTGTCCAGATTCTTGAGGAAACGTTCCACTATAGTCTTGCTTTCACTCGTGGCGCCACTGTCTTTCACCATCAGCCATCCTCCTGTTAAGGCATTGAATCCATGTCTCGCGCCGGACTCTTGCGCACGCTCTTCACTTTAAAGCCTGAGGGAGTTAGTGGCCGTGTCCATGGCCCCCCTTCGCCTTGCTTTCATCTGATGTACCATGAGCCGCAGCGTGACCGGCGGCGTCGTTGTAGAGTCGCTCCAGGTAGTGGGTAAATTCGACATAGGCCTCCACAAAATCCCGCCCCGCCGCGACGGATTCATCCGCATACTTCTTCCTGTCAAGGGTCTGGCTGAACCGTTTCTCGATACCCTTCGCTGCCAAAGCCGTAATGTGCTTTACCACTGCCTCGATCGAGCCCGCCTCGAGAGACTTGTCCGCTTCGAGAATGATCGGCTCGACAGGTCCTGCCCGAAGGCCCGTGTAAGGGGCGCCCTCCCCTGCCCTGTGTATTCTGACGAGGGTCTCGAAGAAATACATGTCCGCAATTTCTCGCGCCCCGGGAGAGGCCTTCCGGGCTGCGAGGACCTTTTGAAAGACTTCTTTGACCTCTTTCTCGTCATCGCCCTTCACCCATTTCAATACGGGGGTGATGTCTCCTTTTTCCAACGCGGCTCTTGCGCTCGCCACCACCGGTCCATCGAGCGTGTCGCAGTGAGCACGGGCATAAAGGGGAAATAGTGCAGCCAGGACAAGGCAGCTACAGGCCATGATCAATGTTCGATACTTGTTCATCCTTTCCTCCTTTCGCTTATTTATGTGATCATCACTAACAGCATTTTCACGGTTGCTTACCGTTTTGGGCGCGTGCATCGTGTGGGCTGGAATGTTCCCGGTACGCCTTCACACGGTTTCCCTCCCTTTCATATCCTTATAAAGCAAAACAGGAAAGTTGCAATTGACTTAAGTCAAAATTAGCGCTTCGGGGAAATGAAATGGCGGCGAAAAGACCCGCCATGACACGAGAGGCTCTTTCAGCATCCAGCGCGACATATATGGCCTGAGGTTCACATATTTTCTGCGAGTCCCTTGTCTTACTTTGGTTGCGGGACCCGATTGGAACCAGCGACCTTCGGGTTATGAGGAGTATGGTAGACCAGTAATTAAGTATGCATGATGATGAATACTGCAGAATGAGGCAGAATATGACATCCAGTGCACGCCAGGAGCAACCTATGGGCGAAGCTTTTGGTGGGTGCAACCGGATTCGATCTCTATCAAAGGGGACATTCTCATGCGACCGCACGTGGGTCCGGCGCGATGCTCGACGCAGGCAATGGCTGTCCATTCTCCAGGCCTCCGGGATCGTCTATCTCCTGGAGCCCTACCACACCAATATCACCAAGCGGCTCGTCAGGAGCCCCAAGCTCTACTTTCTCGATACGGGCCTGTGCTCATGGCTCACCGAGTGGACGAGTCCCGAGACGCTGGAGGTGGGAGCAATGTCCGGTCCGATCCTTGAGACCTGGATCATGTCCGAGCTTCTGAAGACTTACTGGCACAACGGATTCAAGGAGCCCTTCTACTTTTACCGCGACAAGGACCAGAAGGAGATAGATCTCCTTATCCTGCAGGACGGGGTGGTCTATCCACTCGAATTCAAGAAGAGCGCGTCTCCGGGCAAGGCGGACGCGCGGTCCTTCAAGACGCTGGAAAAACTCGGCCTGCCCATCGGCCCGGGGGGTATCATATGTCTCACCCTCCAGTCTCTGCCCATCACCGCCAATGTCTTGTCCATCCCCGTGGGAGTGATCTGAAAGGAAAAAAGGGCAAAAAAAGGGACCTGCAATCTCTGCAAGTCCCTTGTCTTACTTTGGTTGCGGGGACCGGATTTGAACCAGTGACCTTCGGGTTATGAGGAGTATATAAGGCTAGTAATATCGGTAACTTATGGCATTGTGTCTTGCAGAATGCGGCAAAATATGACATCCTGTGCACGCCAGGAGCAACCTATGCGCAAGCTTCACAAGGGCTCACGACGTTTTCGGGGATGCCGCTTTTGAACTCTTCTGCCCCGCTGTTCCCGTTGTTGCACCATTTTCCTGAGTCGCCCTGTCGAGGATTTCCTCAACCCACTGATTGAGACTTTTGCCTGAAGCTCTTGCTATAATAAGGGCCTTTGTGTGTGTTTCCGGGGAAATGCGAAGCATCATCTTGCCGGAAGCCGTCTTTAATGGCGTGCGCCCTGTAGCCGCGCAATCAGCTATATAGTGATCGATAGCAGCCTGAAAGTCGCCCTTGAGTTCCCTTACTGTCTCTCCGTGAAAAGTGATGCTTTCGGCTATTCCCAGCACTTTCCCCACGAAGATTTCATCCCTTTCATCGAATTCGATCCTGGCCATATATCCCTTGTAGCTTGTTATGCTTTTCATGGTAAAACCTCCAGTTGTATGAACCATTCGCGCAGTTCCTCAACCTGATATTTCTTTGCCTCCTTGCCCGGGTGAGGACGATGGAGGTATTTTCGACTTCCCTCTATCTCAAACACCACACGGGAACCTTCACCTTCCCGCACATCTCCGCCGACGGCTATCACCAGGGCTTCGATGTCGGAAAACACTATTCCTCCCCGCGTAGGAACCGTGAGAATCGCTTGAAGGGTTCGCCGGTGTTTTGCCTTCATTTCATAATGATAGCACTACATGCTATCAATTGCAAATCCGAAAGGTGGCCCTGGGTTGCGACATTTTCGTGCCCACTCGGCAATTTTCAGCTTGAAAACAGGTCGCAAATGAAGCACAATGAAATCTGGAGCGCCTGCGAAAGACCGATATGAAGCAATAAGGGTGGCGCTTTCGCGAAAAAGAATCGTACACCAATAGGAACTTCTTAAGAAGGAGTTGCAGAATATGGCAAGGCATGTCCCGAAGAACGATACACCCGTGTGTGGAGTCTGCGGCAGGAAAGGAAAACTGAACCAGGACGGAGTGCTGCGGAAACTGGATTTGCGACGACGAGGACGAATACGTCCCCTTTTCCTTCGCCCGGAATAGCTGTTCCCGGAATCATCGGCGCTACACACTCTGCGGCTTCCATGACGCAGAAGGACATCCAGGACACTGGAAGGATTGTCCCGAGTGCAGGATGAGTTCGTCACCGAAATGTATGTCTGGTATGGCACCAACGAGTATAATTTCGAGAAACTCGACAACCCTCCTTCCTATGAACCGACACGATGCGCAGTCTGCGGAAAGGTCATCAAGCTCGGCATCGACGAGCACAGCCAATTGGGCGACGAGTACCGTTGCGGGCGTTGCATGAATAGACAACCGGTCCGGAGGCTTGCCCACGACCTCGACGAGCCTCCGCCGGAAGGAGCCGGGCTCCAGACAAAGGGGGGTGAAGATAGGGCGCAACGACCCCTGTCCCTGTGGCAGCGGAAAGAAATACAAACGCTGCTGCTATGGGAAGTCGGAGGGAGGGACACCGGCGGAAGAGAATCCGGGCGGTCCGCTGAAGGTTTTGAGGGAAGCTATGAAAGAGAAAGAGTTTGGCTCCCTTAAGGAATTACAGGCCTTTGCCGACTCGCACGTCAGCCGGATGAACCGTGCTCCTCTCGATGATTTCGCCGGCCTTTCTGCCGAGCAGATGTACCGCTTCCTCCACTTCCCCTTTTCCTCCACTGACCTAGTTACCTTTTCCCCCCGTCTGATCGCGCCCCCTGTCGGCCCCATGGCGGTGCTTCTTGATACTCTCCTCGACGCTATAGGAGAAGGGGGACTCAAGGCGACGGCAACCGGCAGCCTTCCCCTCAACTTTGTCCGTCACACAGCCCTCGCCTATTTTTCGGACGAGGAAAGAAAGTATCAACCCGGTATTCGTAGCGAAACTGATTTCTTAGACCTTCATGTCACGCGGCTGACAAGCGGCCTCTCCGGGTTGATCCGAAAATACCGCGGCAGGTTCTCCCGGACCGCCCGATGCCGGAAAGCTCTGGACCAGGGAGGCATGGCTACCATCTATCCCTTGCTCTTCCGTGCTTTCGCAGAAAAGTACAACTGGGCATTCCGCGACCGCTATCCGGATTTCCGTATAATACAGCAGTCCTTCCTCTTCAGCCTTTGGTTGTTCCACCGTTTTGGCGACGAATGGAGGTCCCCCTCGTTCTACGAAGACCATTTCCTCAGAGGCTTTCCCGCGGTTCTTTCGGAGGTCCCACAGGAATGGGACTTTATCACTCCCGAAGAAGCTGTCCGCGAATGCTACACCAGGCGCTGCATCGAAGGATTCGCCGTTTTTCTCGGGCTTATGGAGATCGAATGGGAAGAAAGGGGTTTTCCCCGCAGGCGTTTTAAGGTGAGAAAGACAGGCCTGCTCAATGACCTGGTGACCTTTCACCTGTAGGGCGAGACGGCAAATATCGAAAAGGGTACCCACCTGCACGATGGGTACCCTTTATTTACTTTGGTTGCGGGGACCGGATTTGAACCAGTGACCTTCGGGTTATGAGCCCGACGAGCTACCAAACTGCTCCACCCCGCTATGTGTGTATACCTTAAAGCAAAACGGGTCTAAAGTCAACATTAATGTGGGTGCGGGTTAAAGTTGAGAAGGCTCCCGGAAATGTGTTATAACCATGCAGTCCGCGTGTCCGGCAGCAGTCAAATAATCCTAAGGAATATGAGATGAATATACCGCCCATCAATCTGAAGGCCCAATACAAGAAGGTGAGGAAAGAGATAACCGGCTGCCTCAATGAGATACTCTCGGAGCAGCGGCTCATTCTGGGGAAGTACTGCCAGACCCTTGAATCTACCATTGCCGATTACGCGGGGGTGCCTTCCGCCATCTCCTGTGCGAACGGGACCGATGCCCTTATCCTCTGCCTTATGGCGCTGGGCGTGGGTCGGGATGACGAGGTGATTACCACGCCTTATACCTTCTTCTCCACGGCAAGCTCTATTGCCCTCCTCGGCGCGAAACCGGTCTTTGTCGATATCGAGCCGGAGAATATGAACATAAACCCGGACCTTATCGAGAAAGCCATCACGAAGAAGACGAAGGCCATCACGGTGGTCCACCTTTTCGGCAAGCTCTGCGATATGGACCGTATATGCGCCATCGCGGCGAAGCACTCCATCCCCGTGGTCGAGGATATGGCCCAGTCCCTCGGCTCCCGGCGGAACGGGAAGATGTCGGGCAGCTTCGGCGATATCGCGGCCATAAGCTTCTATCCCACGAAGAACCTGGGCGGCATCGGGGAAGGCGGCATGGTGCTCTCCACGAATAAGGAGCTGGGCGAGAAGGTCCGGAAGCTCCGGGTCCACGGCATGGGCTCGGTCGCCTATCATCATGAAATGATCGGGATCAATAGCAGGCTCGATGAGATCAAGGCCTGCGCCCTGGTGGCAAAGTTCCCCTATCTCGAGGGATGGAACCGGAAGAGGATCGAGAATGCGAGATTTTTCAATAAGAAAATGGCGAAGCTGCCCGTGAAGACGCCGGTCATCGACGACGACACCTCCCATATCATCCACCAGTACGTGATGCGGGTCGAGGAGCGGGACAGGCTGATGAACTTCCTCAAAGAAAAGGGCATCGCCACGGGCATCTATTATCCCGTGCCCCTCCATCTCCAGGATTGTTTCGCGTACCTGGGCTATAAGAAAGGCGACATGCCCGTGGCGGAAAAAGCCGCGGAGACAAGCCTTTCCCTGCCCGTCTATCCCGAGCTGACAAGGGCCGAGAAGGATTACATCATGGCAGCCATGCAGGAGTTTTTCATGAGAAAGTAATTAGATGAAAGCCGGCCCTGCCGGGCCGGCACAACAACACGGTCGCCCTCATCGCCATTTTAGCGCAACTCTCCCGATTATTCGATGTGATTTAGTTTATCCGATTTCCGATTTACTTTATTCGATTTACGGTTTGGCCCCTACCGCCACATAGACCATCCTGTCGACGGAGAGGTATTTCCTGGCTGCCTTGTTGACGTCCTCTGTCTTGACGTTCTGTATGTGGGTGGGCCACTTCTTGAAAAAGCCCGCTTTGAGGCCGTATAGGGTGTCGAGGCACATGTCGGTAGAGACGGAGCCGTTGCTCTGCTTTCTTATGTAGTGATTCCCCACGAGGTAATTTTTCGCGTCCGCCACTTCCTTGTCCGTAAAGCCTTCCCGACCGAGGCGCTCGATCTCGGCTTTCACTATGGTCTCCACTTCTTTCACGAGCTTCTTGTCCGTGCCGATGTAGATCCCCATTGCCCCGACCTCGTACGCCATCTGGTTGAAAAAGGTGAGGGCGTAGGCGTAGGGCTTCTCCTCTCGCAATATCTTATGAATCCTTCCCCCCATGCCGGAGAGGATCGCGGTCATGACTTCCACTTCGAAACGGTCGGCATCGATGAGGCCCGGGCCCAGGAAGCCGAAGACGAGATGGGACTGCATCATCTCCTTCTCCACCTTCACGTCTTTGGCTGCAGCGAGCTTCACCTTCTGTTTCTTTAACGCATTGGCCTGCCCTTTCCAGCCGGAAAAGAGCCGCTCCATGAGCTCCTTCACCTTCTGCTCGTCCACGTCGCCCGATACGGCGAAGACCGTATTTTCGGGCGTCACATATTGTCCGTAATATCCTGTGAGCTCCTTGAGGGTTAAAGCCTCCACGTCCTTTTCCGTCCCAGTCGGGTCCTTGCTGTAGGGATGGCCGTCGTAGAGCACCTCGTTGAACTTATTGAAGGTGGTGGAGATGGGGTCGTCCTGCTTCTGGCGAATCTCGGAGAGGACCTCCTCCTTTATGGTTTTCAGCTCTCTTGCCCGGAGCTTCGTGGAGACGAGCAGTTCCTTGAGGAGGGAGAAGACCTCTTCCATATCCTTGCTCAAGAAGCCCCCGGAGAGGCCGAATACATTGCGTCCCGTGTAGGGCGAAAGGTTTCCCGCCAGCAAGTCTATCTTTCTCGCGATCGCGTGGGCATCCTTGGTTTCGGTGCCTTTGAGGAGCATTTTGGAAAGGACGTTGAAGGTCCCGTTTTGGCCCTTCTCTTCCGCCTTGGCCCCTCCTGTAAAGCCGATCCGGAAAGAGAGGCTCGGCGATGCAATATTCTTGTTCACCGTGTAGGTGAGACCGTTTTCGAGTTTATAGGTGCGGGGGTTGTTTGCGCCCTTCGGCAGGAGCGCCGCGAGGCTCTTCTGCCTCCCTACCACATATTGTTCGAGCATCTTCTGCACGTCTTTTGCGGTGACCTTATCGACCGCCTTGAGATATTTTTCGGTGAACTCGGGGTCGCCGGTGAGGGTCTGAAAATTGCCCATCTGGCGTGCCCTCCCCTGGGCTGTCTCGGCCCCATAGATATAGGAGGCCTTTATCATATTTTTTGCCTTCTGGAGCTCCCACTCCAGGGGGCCGTCGCGGAGAAGCTTTTTTGTCTCCTCGTCCACCGCGGCCACGACACGGGTAAAATCGTTGCCTTTGAAAGTGGCGGTGACCACCAGGAGACCCTCATCCCGGGGCGTGAAAAAATAGCTCCCTATGCCGGTCACGAGGCTCTGCTTGTTCTTCAGCTCCTCTTCGAGCCTCGAGCTTTCGCCGTCGCCCAAAATGGTCCAGAGGACCTCCAGGGCCGCGATGTCTTTATGGGTAATGGCGGGTGTGGGGTATGAGAAGGCAATGCGGCTCTCTCTCACGTCCCGCTCGATAATTTTCTCGTTCAGGTTGATCCTGGCAGGGCCCTTTCCCGGCTCGGGAGCGGGCCCGTCAGGATTCTTTTTCGATGCGAGCGCCTTCTTGAGGAACGCGCTGGCCCCTTTCTCGTCGAAATCGCCGACGATGACCACCACCATATTCTCGGGGGTGTAATGGGTTTTATAATACCGGCGTATATCATCCCTCGTGATGGCTTTTACTGTCTCCTCGTAGCCTATGATCGGTCTGCCGTAAGGTTTTCCGTCATAGGCTACGGCGAAGAGCTCTTTAAACAGCTTTCTCTGGGGATCGTCCTCCCCCATCTTGATTTCTTCAAGGACTACCTTGTTCTCTTTCGTGACCTCGTCTTCCGGGAAGAAGGGATTGAAGACCGCGTCAACGAGAAGCTCGAGGCCCTCCTGAAAGGCCCTCGTGGGGACCACGATATGGTATACGGTGTTGTCGTAGGAGGTAAAGGCATTAATGCTGCCCCCCATATTTTCGATGCGGGTGGCCATCTCGTTCGCCCCGACCTTCTCCGTGCCCTTGAATATGAGGTGCTCGATGAAATGGGTGATACCCGCCTGACGAAGAGACTCGTCCCGGCTCCCCACCTTCACCCAGACCTGCACGGCCGCCACACCGGTGCCTTTGCGCTGCTCGAACATACAGTTCAGACGGCCGTCGATTGAAAACATATTCATTCCGTATACCCTCCCACCGAAGCATATTCCCAAAACAACTATAATCAGAATCAGAGACTTTCTCAAAAACCAAAAACTCCCTTGTTACATTGCTTTCCTGCCCTCATAGAATGCCTTCACGTTCAGGTCATGGAGCTTGGGCGCGAGGAGCGCCTTTATGGCGTCGATGAACTGCTCTTCCTTCATCTCGGGGAAGAAGGTGGAGAAGGCGCCCACGAGGACCACG
>DASXUJ010000131.1 GCA_036504895.1 Syntrophorhabdaceae bacterium | reverse complement strand
TCCAAAGAACTCGAAGAGAGCGAGGAGATTGAAGGATATATCCAGCGCTACGACGATACTACTTTCTGGGAAAAGCTGATTTACAATCTTGCCCGCCGGGATATGGAGAGGAAATACGGCTCGCGGGCCATCGAGCGCATGTCCGCCGAAGAACACCTCACGAACGAGCAACCTTTCATCGAGCACTACGAAAAGGAATTCGAGAACAACGGCCTCAGAAATCTTATGATCAAGCCCCCGAAATCGAACTGAGGGCTTGCAGGGTCGCCTGTGTATGGACTCTCCACCCGAAAACCCCTTCAGTCACATTGAAGTAGAGTGTGTAAGCAGCTACAAAGCGGAAGAACGGCCCGTTGCCTTCATTTTCGAAGGCCGCCGACGCGAGATCGCCGAGATCACGGACCGCTGGTACGAGGGAGAAATCGATCCCACCCGTCCGATAGTAAATTATTACAAAGTTCGCACCACGGAGGGCGACCTCTTTCTCCTTCGCTATCTCTCCCTCTTCGACGACTGGTCAGCCATGACCGCGTCGCCTTAATTCGCGGAAGACCTGTCTTCAGACTTCTTTGAAAATGGCGGGGTTCTGAATGCCCCTGCCCCCGCCGCTCCCAGAAGTCCCGCGGCCGCAACGCCCGCCGAGATCCCCATGACTTCCGGCGCAGCCGCAATAATCGCACCGGTTCCCGCAGCAATCACCGCCACCCCCATGATAGTATTATAGGAAACCCCCTCCACCGCCTTACCCCCCGCCGACCCTGCCGCCCCCCGCGCAACCCCCGAAACCCCTTCCAGTCCCGACCTGTCCACAGTCTGACAGACTCCATCCAAGGACCAGCTCAACACCGCCGCAAGAATCAACACCGAAAAAATCACAAGCCGCATAAACTCCTCCTAAATAGACCTCTAATTAGTTTATCGCCTCACCCTTCCGATTCTTAATAGAGGGTGGGGGGCCTTTTAAGGGTGTATTCCTTCGTAAGTAATTGCTTTAATTGCGGTAGTTTCAGGTTCCGCTGCCACAGGCAGCCGGAATGCTCTTGGAAGGTTGGCGGTACATCGGAGCGTCACGGTCGCGGGCAACGACTGAGATGGTAACGGAGACCGTTCTCTTCTTCTATGTTTTCTGCATAATTGAAAGGGCGGGGAGTAAAAGGGATGCAGGTCCTAGGCGCGGGCAATCCGGGGCACGCAGGCGTACCTCAGGTACGTCGGAGTGTCACGGGCTGCCCGCAACGACGGAGATGCGCCCTTAGACTCGCCGCTTTTCCTTTTAGGACTTCTTTTTGAAGACCAACCGGATGGGTGCCCCATGAAACCCAAAGGTATCCCTCAGCGAGTTCTCCAGGTACCGTTTATAATGCTCCTGTATGAGCTCCGGGTGGTTCGAGAAGAGAATAAAGGTGGGGGGCAGGGTCTTTGCCTGATTCACGTAATTGATCTTCACCTCCGCGTTTCTCTGCCGCGTGGGGTTCAGTTTCTGATAATAGATCTGAAATGCCTTGTTCAGCTTTCCCGTGTCAATCCTTGTCGAAAGCTGACGATATACCATAAGGTCCGTCTCGAGGATGCGCCCCATGTGGGCGCCTGTCAGGGCGGAAGTAAAAATCACGGGAGCAAAGGATGCATGGGGGATCTTCTCAAGCACGGCTTTCCTGTATTCCGTCTCTGTCGAGGTGCCTCTCATGAGGTCCCACTTGTTCACCACCACGCATATCCCTTTCCCCTGGCTTACCACGAGATGGGCGATTGACGCGTCCTGGTGGCTGATGCCCTCGGCCGCATCGAGCACGAGGTTCACTACCGTCGCCCTCTCGATAGTTCTCAATGCGCTCGCTACGGAATATTCCTCTATCTTTCCCTCTATTTTCGCTTTCCGCCTTAATCCGGCCGTGTCGACCAATGTGACCTCGTGGCCCTTGAAGAGGACGGTGGTATCGATGGCGTCCCGGGTAGTACCCGCCACCTCGCTTACGATCATCCGCTCCGCCCCGAGAAGACGGTTGATGATCGAGGATTTACCCGTGTTGGGCCTCCCCACCACGGCCACCCTGATTCCCTTTTCCGGCTCTTCTTCGGGTGCCTCTTCCTCTTCGCCGCCTTCATCTTTCAGGGTGCGGGCCAGTGCGACCAGGTCTTCGAGGAGATCATCTATGCCCGTCCCGTGGAGGGCGCTCATGGTGTAGAGGCGCTCCACGCCCATAGTGTAGAACTCAGAGGCATCCATTACCTTCTTCTGCGTATCTACCTTGTTGGCCACATAGAAGACAGGTTTTTGATATTTTCTGAGGATCTTGGAGATCTCGTCATCCTGGGGAAGCATGCCGTCTTTGGCGTCAAGAACAAAGAGTATGATCGCCGATTCCTTCATCGATTCTTCGATCTGCTTCTTGACGAGGGGGAAAAAACCTTCATCTTTCGACGGCTCGAATCCTCCTGTGTCGACCAGCACGAACTCCTGACCGGAATAGTCGAATTCGCCGTAATTCCGGTCCCGTGTCACCCCGGGGATGTCTTCGGTTATGGCTTTCTTGTAGCCTATCAGCCTGTTGAAAAGAGTGGACTTGCCCACATTGGGGCGCCCTACGATGCTCACGATCGGTTTCACGATTAATTATCCTTTATATTTTAAGATAAGGCTCAAGATAAAGCCCGCCAGGGGAAGAACAAGGATCGACTCCAGGGCCATGGGCACCCCGAAGTGGTCGGCTACCACACCGAGGAGCGTCACGCCGATGCCTCCGGTGCCGACGGCAAATCCGACGGTCAGGCCGGACGCGACTCCGAGCCGGTGAGGAAGGAGCTTCTGGGCCATAACCACCGTCACGGAAAAGGTCGATATGAGGAACATTCCCACCAGTCCGAGCACCACGAAGAGGAGCCAGCTCTTTGCAATGAAAGGCACGAACATGAGGGGCAGCACGAGGGTAGCGAGGAACATGGAAGTGCGAAGAAAAAGCTTGTGACCCACGCGGTCGGCCACAGGGGATCCGATGAGGGTCCCGAGGGCGCCGGAGGCAAGTAAGGTAAAGACGAGCTTTCCCGCGAAAAGGGGCTCTCCTTTCAGGTAGTCGATGTAATAAAACGGTATGTAGGCAACGAGCCCCACCTGGGTCCAGGTCCTCATCACGATCACGGCGATGAGCACGATAAGAGAGGACCACATGCCTTTCGGGGCCGCTTGGGCAGCCGCGGCTTTTGCGTCGGGATCCTGGGTGGGGATGGCGATAGCCTTCTTGTTAAAAAGGATAACGACGGTCATGAGAAGGCTGGGCAGGACAATCACGGGCAGGGAATTGAATCCCAGGTATTGGATAATACCTATGGCAAAAATGGGTCCAAGGGCGAGACCAAGGTTGCCCCCGACCGAGAAAATGGACATTCCCGTGGCGGCCCTCTCGCCGGTGAAGAAATGGGCCGTTTTATACCCCTCGGGATGATAGGCGGCGATTCCGAGACCCGATAGGGCGGTAAGGGCAAGGACCAGAGGATAGATGCCCACGGTTGAGACCAGGGCAAGGCCGATGCCGGCGCACAGCAGACCCAGGGGCAGGAGGACGGCCTTTTCTTTTTTATCGGAGTAAAAGCCGAAGAGGGGTTGAAGGACCGATGAGGCAAGGTTGGACATAATGAGAATGATACCCGCCATGGCATAGGTGAGGGAGAGCCTGACCTTGAGGAAGGGCAGTATGGCGGGAAGGGCCCCTTGATAGATATCTACCACCAGGTGCCCGAAGGAGAGAAGGATGAGCACTCGGAGGTTAAATTTTTTCATTCCCTATGATTTCCTTGAACTCCAGAAGGATACGGCACGTGGCGCCCCAGATCCTGTCGCCCTGATAGAAAAAAGATGGGACTTTCTCCATCCTCCTGCCTTCATGCTCGACCGTCTCCAGATGCGGGATTGTTTCACGGAGGTAACCGATAGGCAGAGTGATGATACGCTCCACCTCTTCCGGATTGGTTTTAAACTGATACGGATAAGGTATAATCCCCACGTAGGGGGTGATCACAAAACCGGTAAGGGTAACCATATCGTCCATCTTACCTATGATCTCCACATCTTTCGCAGATACCCCTATCTCCTCGCAACATTCCCGAAGAGCCGTATTCATGGTGTTCCCGTCATCATCCTCGCACATTCCGCCCGGAAAAGAGACCTCACCTTTGTGGATTCTTACCTTGTCGCTTCTCTTGGTGAGGACGATAAAATCGGCTCCGTCTTTCTCGAAAATGGGCATCACGACCCCGGCGCAGATGGCCTGGGGCGCCGCAATTTCCTTTGCATGATAGGCTTTCAGCCTTTCGCGGATAAGGGTAAGCATCATGTATTCTAGCAGGTTAGGTCCGGGAAAGCAATTTTCGTCCATCCCCGGATGTGAAGATGACTTGTGGTTTCTCCCCGATATTTTCAGGCCTTACCGGAACCGGAGGCGTTACTCCTCCATGGTTTTCGGGGCGATATCGTCGCCGTTTTTCTCCTTCTTCTTCTCGAGTGATTCGGAAATCTCGGTGAGCCTTTTGGCGACGAGAAAATTGATGGTCCCTTCCGGATACATCCCGTCCTCCTGAAGCTCTCCGGCGGTCATGCCGGTCAGTATCTCGAGGCCCTCTTCCATCTTATCTATCGTGTATATGGCGAACTTCCCGTCTCTCACCGCTTCGGCGATATCTTCTTTGAGCATGAGGTTTTTTTCATTCTTTTTCGGAATGATTACCCCGTTGCTCCCGTTCAAGCCCCTCAATCTGCAGAGGTCGAAAAAGCCTTCTATCTTCTGGTTCACCCCGCCAATGGGCTGGACATCGCCGTTTTGGTCCATGGAGCCCGTCACGGCTAGATTCTGCTTCAGGGGCACTCCGGAAATGCTCGAGAGAAGGGCGTAGAGCTCGGCGCAGGTGGCGCTGTCACCTTCGATCATATCGTAGAGCTGCTCGAAAGTGATAAAGGCGGACAGGCTTATGGGGCTCTTCACTGCATATTTGGCGCCGAGATAACTCGATATGATGAAGATCGCCTTTTCGTGGATCTTCCCGCTCATCTTTGTCTCGCGCTCGATATTGACGATACCGGCCTTGCCCGTATAAGTCCTGGCCGTGATCCTCGAAGGCTTTCCGAAGCTGTAATCACCCGTGTCGAGCACGGCGAGACCATTAATCTGACCTACTTTCTCCTCTTCCGTGTCGATGATAAGGGTGCCGTCGAGCATCATCTCTCTGATTCTCTCTTCCACGCGGTTGACCCGGTAAGTCTTTTCGACTACCGCCTGGGTTACATATTCCGCCCTTATTACGTCGCTGCCGGCCTTTTTCGCCCAATAATGGGATTCCCGGACCAGATCATTGATTGCGCTGAATTTCGTCGAGAGCTTCTCCTGGTGGTCGGCAAAACGTGAGCTGTACTCGATTACCCTGGCGACTCCGCCGGGGTCGAGGGGGAGGAGGTTCTCCTTCCGCTGGCACTGGGCGATAAAGGCGGCATATTTTTGGACATTTTCTGTGGTCCGGTCCATTCTGCTGTCGAAGTCGGCCTTAACTTTAAATAGCTCCCGCGACTCCTCGTCGAGGGAATAGAGGAGGTAATAAATGTAGGGATTCCCCGTGAGGACTACTTTCGCATTAAGAGGTATGGGGTCCGGTTTTAATGACGCGGTGCTGATGAGCCGGTACTGCTCCAATACATCCTCTATCTTGATCTCCCTGTTCTTCATGGCCCGCTTGAGGGCGTCATAGGAGAAGGCATTCCTGAAAAGGTCCTGGGTATCGATGACGAGATAGCCGCCATTCGCCCTGTGTACCGAACCGGCCTTGATAAGGGTGAAGTCGGTGGAGGCCATGCCGTAGGAGACCTTATACTCGATCCTTCCGAAGAGGTTCAAATAGGTGGGGTTGCTCTCGAACACGACGGGGGCGCCCTTCTTGTCGCCGTTATTTACAATCACATTGACGGCATACTTCATAAATGACGGTTCTTGCTTCGGCATCTTGAGGAAGGGCATCGGCGAAGGCTGCTCTTCCGTGGTCTTGAACTCATCGAGGTGAGAGAGTATCTCTTCCTTCACGTTCTCGAGGTATGCGACGATCTTCTCCCGGTCCGTATATTTATTCTTCAGCGTTTCAATGAAGGGACCCACGATATCGAGTCCGATCATTCTTTCGAGCTTATTGAGCATGTCCCTCACGAGCTTCTCCGCATCCTTGAGGATACGTACTACGTCGTTGAGCTTCTCCTGGAACATCTTGCCCGTTTCTTCGAGCCTGCTCCTGGCTTTTTCATCGAGGGCATCGAACTCTTCCTTGGTGAGGACCTCCCCGTTCTCTTTGACGGGCACGATAAGGACGCCGCTCGGGCCCCTCTTCACGCTGAATCCCCTTCCCTTGGCCTCCTCATCGAGCCTCGACAGGTATTCGGTCTGCTTCTGCTGGAATTCCTCGATGACCTTATTTCTCTGTACCTCGTATTCCTTTGACTCGAATGCCTTCGGGATCTCTATTCTCAGGGCGCTGATGAGGTCTTCCATCTCCTTCTGAAAAATTACACCCCTGCCCGGCGACAGGGATACGGCGATCGAGGTATCGGGATCTTTGAAATTGTAGACATAGCACCAGTCTTCGGGTGTCTCTTCTACCGCGGCTTTCTCGTTGAGGAGCGCCATGATGGTCGTCATCTTGCCTGTCCCGCTCTCTCCCAGGGCAAAGATATTGAACCCGTCGCTGTCTATACTGAGGCCGAAATCAATGGCTTTCAGTGCTTTCTCCTGGCCGATAGTCCCCTTAAATTCGGTAAGGTCATTGGTGGTACTGAAGGGGAAGATGGTGGGGTCGCATTTGTTATAGACATCCTCAGGCTTTAATTTCGTGATCATCTACGCCTCCTTCTTTTCCGGTTCCGTCTCACGTCCCTTCGGGGCGCCTCCAGTCGCAGAGCTTTGTCTTATTATTTAATCTAATACCTCCGGCCTGGAACCACCAGATAGAGGAGTGTTAAATTGCAAACTTTTTTGATTTCCCTCACCTCATCCAGCTTCCGCCGGTCACGCAGATGGTCTGGCCGGTTACATATTCACCTTCGTCGGAAACGAGAAAAAGCACCGTATTCGCCACATCCTCGGGCGTCCCTTTCCGGGGGTAGGGTATGTTCTCATACATCCTCTCTATCTCATCTTCAGGATAAATACGGGGGATAAATTCGTTATAGATAAAACTGGGCGCAATGGTATTGGCCGTGATGTAATGAGGGGCGGCCTCCATGGCAAGACAGCGGGTAAAGGCCATGACGCCCGCCTTTGCAGCCGCATAATGGGCGTGACCCGCTTTCAGACCCATAAACCCCGCCACCGAAGTGATGCTCACGATGCGTCCCGAGTTCTGTTTCATCATCGAGGGCAATACGGCCCGGCAGCAATAGAAGGTTCCCTTGAGGGACGTATTGACCACCAGGTCCCACACGTCGTCCGTCATTTCGGCCACCTGGCACGGACGGTTGGTCCCCGCATTATTGACGAGGATATCGATCCTGCCGAACCGCTCGAGCACCCTTCCAACCATGTGGTCGACCTCGCTCCTGTCGGTCACGTCGCACCGGAGCCCCAGGGTATCGACATTGAACTCATCCCCTATGGCCGCGGCTGCGGCAATGCTCCTGTCTTCATGGGCATCGGAGACGACCACGCGGGCCCCTTCCTTCGCCAGTCCGGCGGCAATCGCCCGGCCGATGCCCGCCCCTGCGGCGGCGGTCACTAACGCGACTCTATCCTTAAGTTTCATATTGCCCACCTCCGCCCATATCATACAAACAATGTTTTCCGGGACTCAAGAAGAAAAACGAAGTGAAGGGCCCGTAAACAGTTGACGGAGAGTACGGGAATGGTTGCTAATTTCAGGAAAAGACTCTATATTGGAAGCAGACCCATACATGCGGCCTTGTGCATCGCATAAGGGAAAACGGACACTCCGGAGGAAGCAATGAAAAAAACCGCCCTCTTCTTTTTTGTGCTCTTATTCTGTACCCTCTGGTTTTCCTTTGGCCACGCCGCCGGCTTCGAAGACTTGATGAAGGGCAGAAAGCTCCCTTCCACCATTCCTTCCACCGTCCCTTCGGGTTCGAGCCAGGATAATGCCACCACTGCATCGGGCCTCAAAGAGGCCCTTCAGGTGGGCACTGATAATGCCGTGAAGTCGGTTTCAAAACCCAACGGGTATTTCAGCAACAGTCTCATTAAGATCCTTATGCCCGACAAGATCCAGCGGGTGGCGGATGCACTGGGGAAAATGGGGTACCAGAAACAGGTCGACGACTTCGTCCTCAGCATGAACCGGGCAGCGGAGAAGGCGGCACCCAAGGCGACGGCCTTGTTCATGGACGCCATAAAAAGCATGACCTTCGACGATGCGCAGAAGATCCTCAAAGGAGGCGATACGGCAGCCACACAGTTCTTCAAGCAGAAGACGTCGAGTAAGCTTTATGCAGAGTTCAAGCCCGTGGTCTCCTCGACCATGGATCAGGTGGGCGTGACCCGCTCGTACAAGGAAATGATGGGCAAAGCCGAGTCCGTTCCCTTCCTGCCGAAAGAGTCGGTCGACCTCGACCATTATGTGACCAATAAGTCCCTTGATGGTCTCTTTACCATGGTAGGCCAGGAGGAAAAGAAGATCAGGACCGATCCCGCCGCGAGGGTAACGGACCTTTTGAAGACGACTTTCGGGAAATAATCGCCCGCGGATAAAATTCACGCGAAGGAGGCTGCCATGCTCAAAGAATTCAAGGAATTCGTGACAAAGGGAAACGTGGTCGACCTGGCGGTGGGCATTGTGATCGGCGCCGCCTTCGGGAAGATCGTCTCATCTTTCGTGACTGACGTGCTCATGCCCCCCGTGGGTCTCCTTCTGGGGAAAGTGGACTTCAGCAACTTATTCATAAACCTCTCAGGAACACCTTACGAAACGTTGAGTGAGGCGAAAAAAGCCGGCGCCGCGACTCTCAATTACGGGATATTCATCAACACCTGCATCGATTTTGTGATCATCGCCTTCGCCGTGTTCCTCATCATACGCCTGATAAACCGGATGAGGCGGGTCGAGGCCGCTGCCCCGGACACAAAGGAATGCCCCTACTGCATGTCAAAAATTCCCCTCAATGCCACCCGCTGCCCCCAATGCACGTCGGAGGTGTGAAAGATTCTTTTCGGCATATCTTCCCTTTCGGGGAGAAGTTTCTTGCCAAAAGGCAATTAAGTATTTCCGGGGAAGGACGATAAATGATTCGGAGAGTGGAAAAGGGTTATGCCTCCCATAACCTTATTCCCGACATCATGAGCTTTGCATCGATTGGTTCGTCGTCTTAAGGCAGCATGATTGCGGCCTCAAGGTGTATCACTTTTTCCGGTAATTTCTTATTGTGCTTTCTTTGGTTCACATGAGTCCGGTCACCTGTGTGTAAACGGGGTGTTTCCGCAACTGGGGGGAATAAAGATGACGTCCGAAATGTATACTCAACCGACGCAAAGAGGCTTTGGGAGAAGGAAAGAGGACCGGCTCGTAAGGGATCTCCTCAGGGTGGGCCAGATCATCACCTCTGAAATCGATATGGAGGCCCTCTTCAAAATCATTATAGACGAAACCTGCCACATAATGGAAGTGGAGCACTGCGCCATCTTCGTCCACGATAAAAGAGAAGACGAGCTATGGTCATTTTTTCGCGCAAAGGCAGGTAAATTCAGGACATCCCCCTCGCCCGATTCGGGCCTGGCGGGCTGGGTCTTCACTCACCGGGAGCCGGTTATCGTGAATAACCTGAGGTCGGACCCGCGCTTTTGCCCGGAATCGGGCGCCATGGGAGACCTCAACGGAAGAAACCTGATCGCGGTGCCCCTTATCAATAGGGAGAAACAGTGTATCGGCGTCTACCAGGCGGTTAATAAAAAAGGAGCCGACGGCGAACCTGCCGATTTCAGCGACGGCGACCTCGAACTCTTCTCTTCCCTTTCCTCCTTTGTGGTGATCGCCACGGAAAACTCGAAGGTATATGAGGAGCTTAAACTCCTCGACAAGACGAAGGAGCGGGTAATACATCATATCTCTCATGAAATGAAGACCCCCCTCACGATCCTGTCGGTGGCCCTCAATAAAACAGCCGCAAAGTTATACGAAGGGAATATGGAGACGGTGACGAGGCTGCTCAACATGGGGAGAAGGAACATGGATCGCCTCATGCGCCTTCAGGAGAAGATTGACGACATAGTGAACAAGAGAGTATTCGATCAGGAACTTCTCATTATGGACGTTATTGAAGACGCCTTCAGCCTTGTCGAAATCCTCAAAGAACAGCAGAATGAGCATCAGGATGTGCTGGAGCAGATTGCGCACCATATCGATTCTTTTTACCGCATCCCCGAAGTGAATTACGAGAATATCCCCCTCCATGATTTTCTCAACGCCATCATCGATGAAACCATGGAAAAGGCCCATCAAAGGTCTCTCGAGATACTTACTTATCTGGAAGAGGGGACTTCGATTTACATGGATAGGGAGATATTGACAAAAATATGCGCCGGGTTACTCAAAAATGCGATCGAAAACACCCCTGACGAAGGAATGATCGAGGTGCGTTCCCTCATCTCGAACCAGGGCCTCGTGATCGAGGTACGGGATTATGGGGTGGGTATTACGGATGAGAACCAGGACGTCGTATTCGGCGGCTTTTTCCATACCCAGGACACGCCCTCATATTCATCCAAACAACCTTTTGATTTCAATGCCGGGGGTTCGGGCGCCGACCTGCTCAGAATAAAGGCCTTTTCCGAAAGGCTCGGTTTCTGCGTCACCATGAGAAGCAGCAGGTGCAAAAAGATACCGGGAGACGCGGATGCATGCCCGGGGGCAATCAGCAGGTGTCTCAATAAAAACGGGGCCGGTGAATTCAGCTGCATGGATTCGGGAGGAAGCACCTTTTCAGTCCGGTTTCCGCGCAAATTCATTGCTGACACCGCGAGGCTCACGCCCTGACTTTGACCGAAGCCCTTTTCATGATATAGACTCTTATCAATCAAAATCGGCAGGGAGGAAGCAGCATGGCGGCAGAGGGAGTAATCGATCTCGATCAGGAACTGCAGGGCCTTTTCAACAAGGAGGAGATGCGCGCCTTCTTCGATGTGACGGTCTCCCTCGGCAATGGACGTACCGCATCAGGCATATGCAAAGTATCGGAGCAGAAAACACATGAATCGGGTTCTACCTATTTCTCTCTTCTATTTCTTATAGACGTGCCCGAGGGGATTACATGGACTGTAATCGACGCGATAATGTCGGCCGTAAAGTGGAATGAGTTCCAAAAGTATCTCATTGATACGGAAAGCGTCGTCTCCATGTCCATCCCGGGAAACATAAAAGACTTATATATAAGGGAAACCTACGTATATGTGCGACCGCCCCGGATCCCCGATGATGACTATATCAGAATCCTCCTCTATCCTGCGGTGGGAAGAGTGACGGGATTCGAGACAGGGGAGCCGGTTCTCTGGGACAATACACAATTTCCCGCCATGGCTGCCGGCGAAAAAAAAGATAAAACCGAGGGCTATCCCCCATCCCTCGCCAAGCTGAAGCGCCTTTTACAGTCCTAGCCCGACTCCCCGGCAAGGAATGGTTCTTCGCGTCCGGGAGGACCGCTGAAATCCTCAACAGGTGCAAAGGCAATAAATGGAGCAAGAAGCACGGCGAGGGCCGTGGGCAGGCTCTTCGGCATCAGGATTTGATTCTCCTTATTTTCTTAATCTGAAGCTCCCATCACGAATATGCACCCTTTCAACCTATCAGAAGACAGTTCTTACGGTCAAGTCAGCTCCATGACCAAATTTGCTCCCTGTGACCTTCGTCACCGACAATGACATTCTTTCTCCTGTAATATGAACAAGACGCTGAGTTTCAGGAAATCCGTACCGGAACACCATCAGGAAACAGGGTAAGCGCCAAATGGGCTCGAATCTGGCGGCGCAGTCAGGACCAGGTGTTCGGCTGACTCCGGACAAGTACTTACCATCGACCCCCTCGCGCTTACTCCTGTTTACCTCAGGAATTGCGATTGAGACAGGAACGAGTGAGACAGAATTTGAGCTTGAGTCCGAACAGTGAAGACTTCGATCATCATGGAGCAAAAACGTGCCTTTCCTGCCGCCTTCTTCATTCTCTTCAATCTCCATGCCCGTATAGAAGCGATATATATGTGAGCGCCGTGAGGCAATGGGAGGCAGGGCTTTTTCTCGATCAGGTCCTCGCTCCACACGTGAGGCACAAGGCAGGAGAGATTGCCGCCCGATGCCATGCTTTCATTCGTGAGCCGGTGTAGAAAAGGTTAACTGCACTTCAGCCCTTTTGGGCCATACTCATTTCAAAGGCCTCTTTCGCCATAGCCCTGGCAAGGGGCAAAAAGAGCCACCCGTCGATCGTCCCCCCGAGCCATTCGAGGTAGCTTCCCCTCTCGATATTAAACCGGATATGATCGATTCCTACGCCTGTAGGTGTATACCGCCAGAGCTTATCCGAGTCCTTCACCAGCGAGTCGTTAAGTGAGGTTGCATAATGGCGCGAATCATGGCCGTCGATAATGGCCATAATCTCCTCTGTGTTATCTCCGTCATAGCCGAGCGACCTCAGTATTTCTCCCGCGATCCGCGCCCCCTCTACTTCATGGAGCCTCAGGGCCTCCACATCGTTGGCCTTAGGCCCGAACGCGCCGAGCTGCTTCTCCTCAGGCACCATTTTCCACCCCACATCATGGAGCATCACCGCGGGCAGGACCACACCCTCGCGCGCATCCGGATAACCGGCGAGCAGCCGTCGCGCAAATCCGCAGCAAATGGAAGTATGCACCTCATTCTGGCGCGTATCGAGATACGCCTTCGCCGCCTCACATATCCGGTCATATACGGTTTCCATAAGTCCTCCCCGCTCAATACTGCTTCTCATTTTTTACCACCTATAAAAGGTGATGGCAACGGCATGTAAAACGGCCGCCGAGTGCATTCCGTGAGCTACTGTCGAAAAATAGTTCACTATCATCGTCGTCAAACTATCCCGATCGCTCACTCCTGACCGCGGGCCTTCCGTCCGCATCCTTTAAATAATCCATTATTTAACTGCCGCCGGGCTGCGCTGCTCGACTGAACGAGAAAGAGCCAAAAAAATTAAAAACAGGTTCCAAAGGTTCTTCAATAGCATTATAATCTAAACAGGACCAGGACCCATATGAGAAGAACTATCCCTCTCCTCAACCTCATTTTCGCTACCGTCTCTTTGTCTCTTGTCGCCCTTCTGATCTCCCCCTTCGATCGCAGGGGGGAAAGAGTCAACAAGCTGGGCCGGCTCTGGGCAACTCTACATCTCAAGGCCTGCGGCATCAGGGTCTCCCTGGAGGGGGCCGAGAACCTGTCCGACCCTCCCTATATTATTATGTGCAATCATCAAAGCACCCTCGATATCTTCGCCCTCCTCTCATCGGTCCGCCTGTCCTTCAAATGGATCGCCAAGAAAGAACTCTTCTCCGTGCCTTTCCTGGGCTGGGCGTTAAAAGCCGGTAGGAATATCCCCATGGACAGGGCGCATCCGCGAAAGGCCCTGACCTCCGTAAACATGGCAGCGGCCATGATACAGGAAGGAATGAACATCATCATCTTTCCGGAAGGGACGTGGAGCACGGACGGCGTGCTTCTGCCCTTCAAGAAGGGCGGCTTCTCCCTTGCCCAGCGCACCGGCGTCCCCATAGTCCCCGTGGGGATCAAGGGAACAGGCCCCCTGCAGCCGGAAGGATGCTTTGTCCCCAAGGGAAGAGGGACGATCGAGATACGCATCGGAAGCCCGATCCCGGTCACCGGAAAGGGCCCTCCCGCAAGGAGCCGCCTCCTCCACGAGGTGCGCGGCCATATCGAGCGCCTGACGGGAATTTAACGGGCTATAATCCCCCTGCCATCCCCGCCACCCTGGCGCCGGCCAGAAAGAGCCCTCCCATGATCGATATGGTGATCATCACGAGAATCGTGACCGCCACCACGACCACCACATAACCCGTCTTTTTTTCCGCAGGCGTCTCCATCATAAGGGGGAGTCCGAGAAAGAGAAGATAAAGGGAGTAGAGTCCCAATATCCAGGAGATCGTCCCCAAAGGGGGAAAGATATTCAGAATTCCCGCAACCCAGACCGGGGTAAAAGAGTAAACCACCGCTTTCGCAGCCGCGGTCATATCTCGTCTCGAGCCGAAATGAGGGGCCACCATGGCGGCGATATAGGTAGTGATCAAGACGCCCGCAAGGGAGAGGATATAGGAAAGGACAATGTGGCCGATGCCGTGAATGACGGGCTGCCTCCACCAGCCGATGAAAGGCACTCCGATCCCGATCAATGAAAGGCCGATAAAGGATGCGACCGAGGGAATGACGGCAAGGATGCATGCGTAGGAGGTGAAAAGCTCCGCCACCGTTACTTTTTCCGACCTGATTGTCTCCCATGTTTCGCGGGGTTTCAATATGATCGCCTTTGCTCTTTCAACCAACTCCATGGAGAGGCCTCCTCGAAATAGTTTAGTAAAGGCTCCAGGTGACGTGTATTCAATCATGTACCATAATAGATCTCTTTTGGCTATTGTTTCCGGGTGGCACCCTGTGCGGTGATCCATGGGAGGGACAATATCCCCGGGGCCGGGGTTTCGGGGTTAAGGAAAGCAAGGGGCCGCCGATAAATGCTAAAAGGGCTGGAGTTCTATCAAAATAGGCGAAGGAGCTAATATGGCATTGATGGCATGGAACGACAATATGAGCGTCAATATAAAGCTGGTGGACGGCCAGCACATGAAACTCGTTGAGCTGCTCAATGAATTTCATGATGCCGTGAAAGCCGGAAGCGCGCGGGGGCACAGGCACGAGCATCAGGCCCTGACGAAAAGAACGCGGGAGATCAATCAGCGCTTCATAAAGGGGGATATCGTGACCAATTCCGAGACCCTGATATTTTTGAGGGACTGGCTTACCACCCACATCCTGGGTTCGGATAAAAAATACGGTCCTTTCCTGAATTCCAAAGGGGTATACTGAAGATACAGCCGGGCGGCGGTTCGGTTACAGGCTCAGGTCCTGTAGGCCGCGTTAATCTTGATGTAATCGTAGGTGTAATCCGTGGTCCACATGTCAAAGGATGATTTCCCCTCGTGAAGATCAACGATCACCTCTATCTCTTTCCCGCTCATGAGGTTTTTCATCTCCTCTTCGTCAAAGGGAACTTCAACGCCCGCCTTCGCGAGGACATGTCCCTGAAGGGTAATCTCTATCTTTGATGGGATCAGGGCAACTCCGGCATCCCCTGTCGCGGCAATAATGCGCCCCCAATTGGGGTCTGCCCCGAAAAATGCCGTTTTGGTAAGGGGAGAGATGGAGATCCTTCGCGCGATCTTCTCTGCCGCCTCTTTCTTCTTCGCCCCTTTGACAATAATATGAGCGATTCTCGTAGCCCCCTCTCCGTCCTTCACGACCATCATGGAAAGCTCTTTGAGGACCGATGACAGGGCATCCCGGAATCCCTCGAAGCCCGTTTCGTCCCCCTCCCCGGTACCCGTGAAAAGGAGTATCGAATCATTGGTCGAGCATTCTCCGTCCACCGATATCCTTTCAAAGCTTTCCTTCGCCGCATGAACGAAAGTCCTGTGGAGTGCGGCCGGCGCAACGGGGAAATCGGTCACCACAAAGGCGAGCATGGTGGCGAAAAGGGGGTTTATCATCCCTGCTCCCTTGGCAACACCGGTCATATGGTATTGCTTCTGCCCTTTGAAGGTCGCATGGACTACCTTAGGAAAGGTGTCTGTGGTCATAATCGCCTTGGAGAAGGTGTCGAGATGGGAAGACTTGAGGTTCTTCGCGAGAGACGGGAGGGCCTTTACTATTACATCCCGGGGAAGCCGTTTTCCGATCACCCCGGTGGAGGCAAAAAGTATCTCTTCCTTTTTCACGTCGAGAAGGGGCGCCAGACTCACACCTATGGCGGCGAGGTCCGCGATGCCTTCTTTACCGGTACATGCATTGGCGCAGCCGCTGTTCACCAGGACAGCCCTTACGGGTGACGCTTCGAGCTTCCGGTTATAGAGTATGTGGGCGGCCTTTACTCGGTTTCTCGTATAAAGGCTCGTGACGTGCATGCCTTCTTTAAAAAAAAGGAGACCGAGGTCCGGGTTTTTACCCTTGCCCTTGATACCCGCGGCTACTCCTGCAAATTCAACCCCTTCTACCATCTCTATTTTCCGCAGCACCTTTTGTATTTTCGTCCGCTGCCGCACGGGCAAGGGTCGTTTCTTCCTATTTTCTTTTCCTTCTCCGAGATATCGGGTTCGCCGCCTTTATTGGTGAACATAACCGGCTCCTCGTAGGTCAGCTCTTCGCCCCGGGCAGGCTGGACGGCGAACATCTTCTTCACCGTGTCGTACTTCACCTGATCGAGCATTTCGATGAAGAGCTCGTAGCTCTCCCTCTGGTACTCCCGTAAAGGATCTTTCTGCCCGTAACCCCTGAGCCCGATGCCCTCCTTCAGGTGATCGAGGGCGAGGAGGTGCTCTTTCCAGTGATTATCGAGGGAATTAAGGGTGATAAAGTGCCCGATTGCCCGAAGGTCTTCCTCTCCGAAAGTCTTCTCCTTGGCCTCGTACACGGCAGCCACTTTTTCACGCACGCGGTCGTAGAGTCCTTCCCTCGTAAGGTCCTTTACAGAAGGCAGATCGATGTCGATGTGAAAAAAGAACGCCTCGTAGACCCTGTTTCTCAGGGAGACCAGGTCCCACTCTTCCGGATAGACCTTTTCGGGGGCGCATTCAAAGACGATCTCTTCGCAGACCTCATCCATCATATCAAGGATACGCTCCTTGATATCGCTGTCTTTCATGATCTCCCTGCGCATGCCGTAGACTGTCTCGCGCTGTTTGTTCATCACGTTGTCATATTCGAGGAGGTATTTCCTGATCTCGAAGTTATGGCCTTCCACCCTCGTCTGGGCGTTTTCAATGGCTTTCGTGATAAAAGGGTGCTCTATGGGCATATCCTCTTTCATGCCAAGCTTCGCGAGCATGGGGGATACCTTGTCCGATCCGAAAAGCCTCATGATCTCATCTTCGAGAGAGACGTAAAACCGCGAAGAGCCGGGATCGCCCTGACGGCCCGCCCGCCCCCTCAACTGGTTGTCGATTCGCCTCGATTCATGCCTTTCCGTGCCGAGGATATGGAGGCCACCGAGCTTTATTACCTCTTCCTTCTCTTTTTCACAGATTTTCCGGGCCTTTTCCAGGGCCTGATTATATTCCTCTGTCCCCGTCTGCCCCTTTGCCATGGCCAGTGCGAGAGACTGGGGGTTGCCGCCCAGAAGGATGTCGGTCCCTCTACCGGCCATATTCGTGGAGATGGTGATCGCCTTGAGACGGCCTGCCTGGGCCACGATCTCCGCTTCCCTCTCGTGAATCTTCGCATTCAAAACGTGATGGGCCACGCCTTTTCTCTTGAGCATCTCCGAAACTTTCTCCGACTTATCGATGGAGAGGGTTCCCACAAGTACCGGCTTGCCGCTCTTATAATGCTCCTCAAGCTCTTCGATTACGGCCTTGAATTTCTCTTTCTCAGTCCTGAACACAGTGTCGGGAGAGTTTACCCGTATGAGTGGCTTATTGGTGGGTATGACCATGACGTCGAGGTTATAGATCTTCTTGAACTCCACCGCCTCCGTATCCGCGGTGCCTGTCATGCCTGAAAGCTTCTTATACATCCTGAAGTAATTCTGAAAGGTCACGGTGGCGAGGGTCTGGTTCTCCCGCTCGATCTTGACGTTCTCTTTCGCCTCCAGGGCCTGGTGAATCCCGTCGCTGTAGCGTCTGCCCGGCATGAGCCTTCCGGTGAACTCGTCGACAATGATGACCTGGCCTTCCTTGACGATATAATCCACATCGCGCTTGAACAGGTGGTGGGCCTTGAGCGCCTGGTTTACATGGTGGAGAAAATCGACATATTTCGGATCGTAAAGGTTCTCGATCCGGATGAGCTTCTCGATCTTGGCAACCCCGTCTTCAGTGAGGTACGCGCTCTTCGCCTTCTCATCTATCATGAAGTCTTTCTCTTGCTTCAACTGGTAGATGATGCGATTGATCTTGTAATACTTATCCGTAGATTCTTCCGCGGGGCCTGAAATGATAAGCGGCGTCCTCGCCTCGTCGATGAGGATGCTGTCTACCTCATCCACGATGGCATAGTTGAATTCCCTCTGGGCGCATTCATCGATGCTGTACTTCATGTTGTCCCGGAGGTAATCGAAACCGAACTCATTGTTCGTCCCATAGGTTACATCGCAGCCGTAGGCGACCTTCCTCTCGTCGTCGTCGAGGCCGTGAACCACGGTATCCACGGAAAGTCCCAGAAAGTTATAAATGGGGCCCATCCACTGGGCATCTCTTTTTGCAAGGTAATCGTTTACCGTCACCACGTGGACGCCGAGGCCCGACAGGGCATTGAGGTATACGGGCAGGGTGGCTACGAGCGTCTTGCCTTCGCCTGTGGCCATTTCGGCGATCTTCCCCTCGTGAAGCACGATGCCTCCGATCAACTGGGAGTCAAAATGCCTCATTCCCACGGTCCGTCCCGCCACTTCCCTGACTACGGCAAAGGCTTCGGGGAGAAGGGAGTCGAGGTCTTCCCCTTGTGCGAGCCTCTCTTTGAAATAGGGAGTTTTCGCCTGAAGCTCGCTGTCGGAAAGCGTCCTGAGCCCCTCCTCAAAGGTGCGGGCCTGCTCTACCTGGGGCTGAATCCTCTTAAGCTCCCTTTCGTTCTTTGTGCCTACGATTTTCTTTAGAATTGTACCGATCATATCAATATATTATCATAAAGAGTGGGTGTTTGTCACACGACCGGGACCCCGCCTGACGGCGGGGTGTTACGGTTGTCTTGAAAAAGGCTAGTCTCTGAGTGTGGCAACCAGTCTTTCCGGATGGAGCACGATACCGAAGGCATCGACTACATTCTTGACCACAAGGTCTGCTTCTTTTATGATAAGGGCATTACATCCTTCTTCCCCTATGACTCCAATGCCGAGGGCCGCTTCCTTGAGCATCATCGCATCGTTTGCCCCGTTCCCTATGGCGACCACCTTTTCAGGTCCCAGCTCCTTGATGATTCTCGCCTTCTCTTTGCCGCTCTGGTCTTTTCCGACCTTGATCACGCTGAAGCCTATGGTATTCCCCTCGTTGTCGATGTTTCCGTAACTGTCGGAGGTAATGATAAATACCTTGATGTAACGCGAGACTTTTTCCATTATGTCTTTCACGCCTTCTTTCAACTTTCCGTCGAAGGCGCATGTTCCGTTATAGTCCACCACCAAATACTCTATATCGAGGTCTCCCCAGCCTGGAATGGAAACACTGATCATAAATACCTCCTGTGCTTTATTCTTACCGTATTGTAGCATATATTACGACATATAAATACAGATTTTCTCCTTGATTTTTTGCCGAATAATATTTAAATCATTGCAGTTAGCGCTCGGTCCGATGATTAAAAGCCTCTTGAGGCCAAATAAAAACGGAACAAATTCAAAGGAATGCACCTTTCTTCTTTCCCCCCGGCCGAAATACCACGTTGACGAATAGAAGAGGTACGGATGACGGCAAAGAACAAGAATGATGTGGAGTGCGTGATCTATGATTGCGACGGCGTGCTTTTCGATTCCCTCGATGCGAACCGCCGGCTCTACAATAAGATAGCCGCGGCAACAGGCAGGGGAGAGCTGAGCCCGGCCGAACTGCAGTACTGCCACACTCACACGGTCTATGAGGCGATACGCCACCTCTTTCCGGGAGATGCCGGGAAGGAGAAGCAGGCGCTCGAAGTGTTAAAGAACGTCGACTTCAGGGAATTCATCGTCTTTCTCAAGATGGAGCCTAATCTTATCGAGACCCTGGAGGGGCTGAAAAAAAGAGGGATCAAGAGGGCCATTTGTACCAACCGGACCACCTCTATGAAGCATGTGGTCGAAAAATTTTGCCTTGCACCTTATTTTGACATGGTGGTCACTGCCCTCGACGTGGAGCATCCGAAACCGCACCCGAGCGCAGTCGAAAAGATCCTCCAGGAATTGGGGGTGGAAAAGGAGCGCGTGTTTTTTCTCGGAGATTCGGAGGTGGATCGGGAGACCGCCGTCAGTGCGGGCGTCCGGTTTATCTCTTATAAGAATTGTGAGA
>DASXUJ010000130.1 GCA_036504895.1 Syntrophorhabdaceae bacterium | reverse complement strand
TCGAGCTTGAGCACACGGCTTTTGCGCTCATGGGTGTAATGGGCCTGGCTCGAGGCAAGGATCGTGGCGCCCGGATGGAGGCAGCCCGAAATCCATAGGGCCTCGAGGTTCGCCGTGGTGCCCGCGCTGCAGAGATGGCCGAGGTGGACATCCCACCCGATCATGCGCGCCAGGTCCGCGGTCGCCTCCTTTTCCATGGCCGAGCTCGCCCGCCCACCATCGAGGGCATGGTTATTAGGGTTTATCCACATGGCGAGGGCATAGGCCGTCCGCGCCACGGGATGGGGCGGCTTCAGCATCTGTCCCGCATAGAGGGGATGGAAATAGGGATAATTATCCTGAAGCCTTTCCGCCACGTCGAAGAGCACCCGCTCCATGGAACCCCGGTCTTCACCGGTTCCGTCAATGCCGGGCAGATCGCTGAAACCCTCGCCGAGCTTATCGAGAGCCCGGGAGAGTAAGGAAAGGGATTCCTTTTCGAACATATAGGGCGTGATCTCTTTCATCATCTCTCTCCTTTGGCGGCCTTCGCGGTGCGCCCGTACAAGGGGGCACATAAGTATACTACACCAAACTCTCCGGATGCCAGCAAATCGGGGGAAATGGAAACAAACCGAAGGCCCCCCTTCTACTGCCCGGGAGGCAGGGCAATAGATTGACCGCGCCTGATCCGGCTCGATAAAGTTGCGGCCGGAGAGCCCGCCCGTCCCGTGGGCAGGCTCTCCGGCCTACTTTACCGCGCTTCATTTTCTGTAACCGGCGGTCGAAGCCCGGGATAATTGATCCCGGGTCCCGGGCCGACTGCCGAAGGTCTATAACAAGGGCGGTTCCACCGGCGACCGTGAACCCCCATCCAGAAATGCCGCCGGCTGAACTCCCGTATATCAGTGAGTTTTCAGATAATCAATGCAGAACTTCAAGGCTTCGTCGCCGGGAAGTCCCTTCCCCTTCGCATTCTTCGCATATTCGTCAAGAAGAGGTCGCACTTTCGCTGCCCATCTCGCATCCTCTTCCTTTGACAGGGGGATATCCTTCATACCCTTTGATTTTGCGAATTCACGCCCTTCCTTGTCGATCTCATCCCATACCTTTCCCTGTCTGTCGATCCATTCTTTGCTGACTTCATCAAATACCTTCTGGACGTCGGGCGGAAAGGAGTTCCATTTCGCCTTGTTCATTACTACGAAAAAGCCCGTGGTATAGGCCGCGCCGTAATCCTGGGTGGTGAAATTGACTACTTCTCCCCACTTCCATCCTTTCAGTGCTTCGTAAGGCGCCATGGAACCGTCTACCACACCGGTGCGCAGAGCATCATAAGTCTCAGGCATGGTCGCTCCTACGGGAGCGGCGCCAAGGGCTGCAACGATCTTCGCTGCCAGTCCCGTTGCCCTTATCTTCTTTCCCTTCATGTCCTCGAGCTTTGCAATGGCTTTCTTGGAATGGATGATGCCGGGACCGTGGGCGCTGAAATAGAGCACCTTCACGTCATCGAGCTCTTTCGGTTTAAATTTTGCGTAGAAGGCATTTATCAGGTTCGTCGCCTGGACTCCGCTCTTATAACCGAGGGGAAGGTCGATGGCTTCCATGAGGGGGAATTTACCCCTTGTGTACGCGAGAGCACTGAATCCCACGTCTGCAATGCCCTTCACGACATTATCATAGGTCTGGGCCGCGGGTGTGAGGGTGCCGCCCGGAAAATAGGCGAATTTAACCTTTCCACCGCTGCGTTTTTCAATCTCTTTGCACCACTGCTCACAAATTAAGCTGCTACGGTGCGGTGCGGGGAAGAAATTCGAGTAGTTGAGTGCAATTACCTTCTGCTGGGCAGATGAGGTAGCCGGCAACGCGGCAAGACAGAAAAAGACCATGAGGAAAGAGAGAACCGATACTGCTGCCAATTTTTTGTTCATAACGCCCCCTTTTGAATTTTTGTGCAGCTCACATATCCCTGCCCGTTATCACGCGGATAATCCGCCCATGATATTGAATCACCGCGGGCCACGAAAACGGGAGGAGAAGCTCTGATTTACTTTATCTTGAATGCCTCCTCCATTCCTATGTACTGTTTTCTTATTTTTACTTTTTCTATTTTTCCCGTAGGATTTCTCGGCACTTCGCCGAAGAAGACCTTCTTCGGCCTCTTATATTTCGGTAGTTTCTGACAGAAATCGAGGACCTCCTGTTCGGAGAGGGTCTTGCCGGGCACCACATCCACCACCACCGCAACGATTTCGCCGAGTCGCTCGTCAGGGATGCCTATGGCTGCCACATCTTTTACGGCCGTATTTGCATGGAGGAAGTCTTCCACTTCCACGGGAAAAACATTCTCGCCTCCCGAGATAATGACGTCTTTCTTCCTGTCTACGATAAAAATGAACCCGTCTTCATCCTGTCTGACCATGTCGCCGGTAAAGAGCCAGTTATCGACAAGGGCTTTGGCCGTTGCCTCAGGATTCTTGTAGTATTCACGCATCACCCCATTGCCCCTCAATATAAGCTCACCCGAGAGCCCCGGGGCCACGTCTTTCCCTGAGTCATCCACAATGCGGGTCTCCCAGCCGAAACCGGGGCGGCCTATTGCCCCTACCTTATGGGTATTCTCTATGCCCAGGTGGACCGCATTCGGACCCGTCGATTCACTGAGACCGAAGGTGGTGTCGTATTGCATATTGGGAAAGTAACTCTTCCAATGTCGTATCAGGGACGGCGGTACCGGCTGGGCGCCTATATGCATGAGCCGCCATTGAGAAAGATCATAATCGGAAAGCTTCAGCTCGCCGCTGTCGAGCTTGAGGAGTATGTCCTGAGCCCACGGGACGAGGAGCCATACTATGGTGCCCTTTTCCTCGCTCACCGCCTCGAGTGTCCATTCGGGGGAGACGCCTTTGAGGATTACGGCAGGGCCGCCCACGATAAAGCTTCCGAACCAGTGCATCTTCGCGCCCGTATGGTAAAGGGGCGGCATAAGGATAAACATATCTTTCTTCGTCTGATAATGGTGCATATTCTCGGTGATGCATGCATTCTGCATATTCAGATGAGTGAGAAGGATCGGCTTCGGCTGTCCCGTGGTCCCTGAGGTGAAATAGAGCCCGCAGGGGTCGCTGAAGAAGATATCTACCTCCGGCGCCTTGGGGGATGCACTTTCCACCAGGCGGGCAAAGGATTTGGCGAAAGCGGGGACTGCCTCGCCCACGCAGACGAACTCGCGGGTCCAGGGGAGCGCGCCTTTTATCGGCTCAATCTTCTCCGTGAACTCCTCACCGAAGACTACCACGTCCGGCTCGGCGACATCCGCGCAATATTTTATATCGGCGCTCGTGAATCGGAAGTTGAGGGGCACTACCCACGCGCCGAGACGGATTATGCCGAAATAGGCGACAAGCCAGTCGATGGAGTTGTTCATCAGGTGCATGACCTTATCGCCCTTCTTTATTCCCATTGACGAAAGGACATTCGCAAACCGGTTCACTTTATCGTCGAACTGACGCCAGGTGATGGTGGTTCTTTTCTTTTCGGCGGGTATTCTTTCGATAAGGGCTACATCTTCAGGATACATCCTTGCATTTCGTGCGAGCACTTCACCGATGTGGATATGGATGTCACTCATTTTGAAACCCCCTTTTGTAATATGAGAAGTACCGGTCGGCACGTTCCGCTCTCCCCGTAACCGGTTCTCCTGATAATTTCCTTTCCTGTCCTCCCGCCAATCTCCTCCCTGTCATGGCGTCCCTCCGGGACCGAAAGAATAGGATGCCTTAACCGTTCGGCATCTTCCTCCGATGGGTCCTGTAAATCTCCTCCACATCGGCGCCCAGGGTGGCCGAAAAATCCATGGCGCAGGCCGCAACCCTCGGCCCGTATTCATGGGCCAGGGTTTTGGGAAAGACCCCCGTGACAAGCAGGGCGCCCGTAGGCTTCCCCTCGTGATCGAAGACAGGCGACGCGATCGCATGGAGGCCGGGAAACATCTCCCCCAGGTCTATGGCGTAACCGAGTCTTCTGCATTCCTCAAACTCCTTTTGCAGTCTCGACCGGTCAAGTTTCGCCGGGTCTCCGTGAAAGAGGAGCTTTTCCTGTCGAAGTACCTCCTCCCGCTCCGCCTCGGGCATAAAAGCGACGATAGCCTTACCCACGGCGCCATGGGTTATGTTCAACCTGTAACCGACGCGTATGGTGAGAAACACCTCCCTGCTCCCCTCGCGCTTGGCAATAACAATGAAATTTCTCGCGTTGATGATGCCGAAGGTGCTGGTGCAGCTCGTCTGCCGTGCAAGCTTTTCGAGAAAGGGACCCGCATTCTCCCTGTATTCGAGGTTGTCGAGCACCCTACGGGAGAGGGATATGAGTCCCGGGCCGAGGGTGTAGGTTTTTCCTTCGTCGTCCCGTTCCACGAATTTGTAGTTGAGGAGCGTCTTCAGGATTGCATACCCCTTGCTCTTATGAATTCCCACGTTCTTGCAGATGTCGGTAAGATTCATTTTAAAAGACGGCGCTTTTGCCAGGCATATCAGAATTCTCGACGATTGATCAACCGCGGGCACAAGGGACGTATATTCTATTTTCTTTTTATCCTCATCGGCCATCTTCAATCACTTCTCCGCCATCGGTTTTCTATGCACAACTCTATTCTGTGTAGATAATCCTACTTCCCTGCATGGACCGTGTCAAGAAAAAATAGCTCCCCTTCCCGTCTCCGAGAGCTCCGGAGGGAGTCTGCTGCCCTCTCTCCCTCCGCCCCTCGGAATATCATGTGAAAATACCTCTACATTGCTTTCCTGCCCTCATAGAATGCCTTCACGTTCAGGTCATGGAGCTTGGGCGCGAGGAGCGCCTTTATGGCGTCGATGAACTGCTCTTCCTTCATCTCGGGGAAGAAGGTGGAGAAGGCGCCCACGAGGACCACG
>DASXUJ010000129.1 GCA_036504895.1 Syntrophorhabdaceae bacterium | reverse complement strand
CAAAGATACTCCAGACCTTTTTCCTGTACACGAGGGTTTGTCCGCCAAAATCGATCTTCAGGGAATCGGGAAAATTGTCTTTCACTACTTTTTTATACATGCCTTTGATATCATCCATAGTGTCCCCCAGGTTTTAGAAATCAGCCACTCAGCTCTTCAACAGCTTAAGAAGCACTCCGGCCATGTTTTTCACGTCGAGTCCCTCAGCCTCGTACGCCTCTTCCGCCTCTCCCGATACACCGTAACCTTTCACCCCGAAGGACTCCATCCTTCCCTTGTAGCCCTTTTTCAATAAATACGCAGCGATACAGGGCGCGATGCCTGTAAGAACGTTGTGGTCCTCGTAGGTGACAATCACCGGCAGGGTGAGAAGCCGGGACATTACCTCTTCGTCGGTCTCCTTCGGGCATGCCATATTGATTACGCCCATGAAAAGGCCCTCTCTTTCAAGAGCCCGGGAGATATCCATTCCTTTCGACACCATCCCGCCGTAACATATGATAGCCCCGTCCTTTCCTTCCTTTACTATATCCATCTTTCCATATTCGAAGGTATAGCCATCGTCATAAAGGGCCTTGTCACCACTGCCGCTTATCACGGGCCACCGGGAGCGTCCCATGGCGATCAGGAAATTCCCCTTTGTCGTGGCCGCATAGCGCACCGCCCTGTCAGTCTGGTTCGGGTCCGCAGGTACGATTACCTTCAGATTATGCAGATTGGCTGCCAGGCTTATGTAGTCGACGCACTGGTGGGTTTTTCCGTCCTGCCCCACGTCAAGGCCCACATGGGTCAGAATCAGCTTGAGGTTTGCGTTATTGATATCGTTCAGCCTTTGCTGGTTGTATGTCTCGTCGATACCGAAGGCCCCGAAATCGGCAAAGAATGTGAGGAAGCCATCGGTAGACAGGGCGCCCGAGACGGTAGCCGTGTTATGCTCCTGAATGCCGCCCTGGAAAAAATATTGAGGGAAGGCTGCCGCGAAATCGGCGGTTTTCACGGAGCCGGCCAGATCGCAGTCAAAGACGCAGACCGTGCTCCCTTTGCCGATATTTCTCTCTCCTATATCTTTTAATGCTTTACCGAAGGCGGACCTGTTGTCCATCTTCGCTTCATTCCCATAAGTGATAGGCTCTCCCGGGTCCACCACGAGCTCCTTTTCCAGGATGCTCTTTCTCCATGTCCACGTGCCTCGGCGCTTTACCTGGTATTCGGCAAATCCATCCTCGATTCCCAGTGCACTCATGGCCTCCTTATACTCCTTCTCGTTAAGGGGGCTCCCGTGATACTTCTCCTTGTTCTCCATAAGGGGGATGCCCTTACCCATTACAGTGCGGGCAATCACGCAGGTGGGACTCCCGCTGTTCCTCGTCTTCTTCAGGGCCCGATAAATATCGTCGTAGTCGTGCCCGTCGATCTCCAGCACATCCCAGCCGTCGGAGAGATAATTTTCGATTACGTTCTGAGGCATTACGCAATCGATGGCGCCGCTTATCTGGAGTCCGTTGAAATCGATCAAGGCAGTCATATTGGAAAGACCGAATTTCTTCGCAAACCTTCTGGCTTCGGATATCTGTCCTTTCTGCTGCTCACCGTCCCCCATGAGTACATAGACGTGAGAGTCTTCACCACGCATTTTCGAGGCCAGGGCAAAGCCGCAACCGGCCGATAACCCTTGGCCGAGATTTCCGGTGGACCAGTCGATATAGGGGATGCCCTTCACCACGTGCCCCTCGAAGGGGCTGCCCGCTTTCCTGAAGAATGCGACCACCTCTTCCGCGGGGAGATGGCCGAGCCTCGCGAGACTCGCGTATACTCCCGGAGAGGTATGGCCGTGGCTGATTACGAAACGGTCCCTCGCCTCACCGCTCAGTTGCGCGTAAGAGAAAAGCACGAGGTAGAGATCGAGGGACGATATGGACCCTCCCGGGTGACCCGAGCCCGCGAGCCTGGTCATGGTGATGATATCACCCTTCGCGATACGTGATAACTCAGCTAAATCCTGTGATTCTTTTTCGGTAAGTCTTTCCTTCTCAAACATCTGCCATTCCTCCCAACCAATAGTTGCAATAATCCCGTATGAGACACCTGTTGCATTCAGGCTTCCTCGCCTTACAAACATAACGGCCGTGAAGGGTGAGAAGGAGGGAAAAACGCGTCCACTCTGTTTCAGCGACCAATTTTTTCAAGTCGATTTCGATCTTTTCCGGGTCTTTGTTGCTCGTCAGCCCTACCCTGTTGGCGACTCGTATCACATGGGTCTCGACCACCATGGCGGGCTTTCCGAAGGCCGCCCCCACGATCAGGTTTGCCGTTTTCCGCCCGATGCCCTTGATGGTGGCAAGAGTATCCACGTCCTCGGGAATATGTCCCCCGAAGCGTCCGAGAATCTCCGATGCGATATTTTTCAGGGCCTTTGCCTTGTTCCTGTAGAATCCGGTGGGCCTAATGTCCTCCTCCAATTCTTCAAGAGGAGCCTCAAGATATGCATTCAAGTCACCGTATTTTTTGAAAAGAGACAAAGTGACCCTATTTACCCTTTCATCGGTGCATTGGGCCGACAGGACCGTGGCCACCATAAGCTCCAGCGGGGTTTTGAAGTGAAGCTCTACTCTTGCCCCGCCGTGCATCTTTTCGAGGTTATCTATGATCGACCCTATGTCTTTTTGCATATCGGAGCCTTTTAAACGTATCTTTTATATCATTTACATCCCGCGTGTTCAATATATCTTTGCTCTCCTGCCACCCCTTGCGGGCAATGTGAACGCCGTATACGATTTCTCCCAGGCCCGAAGCCGAATGGGCATCGGGATTGATGGAGACCATGACGCCCCGCTCCTTTGCATACTTCAGGTAGCGCCAGTCTATATCGAGACGGTAACGGCTTGCATTCAATTCGATTATCACCGAATTTTCCGCCGCCTTATCGATCACGCGGTACATATCCACATTATACCCGTCCCGTGAAAGCAGAAGGCGTCCGGTCGGGTGTCCCAGCATGGTGGTGTAGGGGTTCTCGAGGGCCCTCACTATTCTCGCCTCCATTTCCTCCTTTTTCATGGTAAACCCCGAATGGACCGAGGCCACAACAAAATCGAAGCCCTCGAGCAGCTCGTCGTCATAATCGAGACTGCCGTCCGGGAGAATGTCGCTCTCGATGCCTTTGAAGATATGAAAATCGGGATATCCCTCCCTCAGCCCGTCTATCGCCTCCCATTGTCTGCGCACATCATCGGGCTTGAGTCCCTTCGCGTAATAGGCGCTCTTGCTATGGTCCGCGATCCCGAGGTAGGAGAAACCCATCCTTCGCGCCCCCTCGACCATCCGTTCCAATCCGTCCATACCATCGCTGAAGCTGGTATGGACGTGGAAGGTCCCGCGGAGGTCTTCGAAAGTCACGAGGCGGGGGATCGCATCTTCGGCCGCGGCCTCCACCTCCCCCATATCTTCCCGCAGCTCGGGCGGTATATATGAGAGACCCAGGGCACGGTATACCTCTTCCTCGTCACGGCAGGCGATGAGGCTCTCTTCTTCGAAGAGTCCATATTCATTCAGCTTCCAGCCCCTTTTTTTTGCGACTCCTCTCAGTTTGACGTTATGCTCTTTGCTGCCCGTGAAATAAAGAAGGGCATAGGGGAAGGCCTTTTCTTCGACGACCCTCAGATCCGCCTCGATACCGGAGACGAGACGGCACGAGGTCTTTGTATCTCCCCGGAGAAGCACCTCTTCCACTTCAGCGG
>DASXUJ010000128.1 GCA_036504895.1 Syntrophorhabdaceae bacterium | reverse complement strand
GTAGAGGTGCAGGACCGGGTCCTGGTGATCGGCATGGGAGAAAAAGAGCTCACCCTCCTCGCCCAATGGATGCGGGAGGAGAAAGGGGTATGAAGTTCCTTCTGGTCGCCCTCATCGCAGCCACCATGCTTTTCGCGGCAGCCCCCGTCGATGCGAAGAAAGCCGCCGCGACCGTCCAGAAAGAGAAGCCGGCCCAGGCCCTCGACATCGTGAGCGCCTTTTCGGGAAGCCAGGGAGGAAAGAACCTCATAAGCGTCGCCGTGATGCTCACCATCCTCTCCTTTGCCCCCGCCATCCTCCTCCTCATGAGCTCCTTCACCCGGATCATTATTGTCCTTTCCTTCCTAAGGCAGGCCATGGGCCTTCCACAAGTGCCGCCAAACCAGATCCTCATCGGTCTCTCCCTCTTTCTCACCTTCTTTATCATGGCGCCGACCTATGAGAAGGTACATACCGAGGCCCTGGCGCCTTACATGAACAACAAGATCGGCTATGACGAGTTTATCGACAAGTCCTCCAAGGAGATGGGCGCCTTCATGCTCAAATTCACCAAGGAAAAAGACCTCGCCCTCTTTATGAACATCGCGGGATTGAAAAGACCGACGACCCAAAGCGAAATACCGATGCGGGTTCTCGTGCCGGCCTTTGCCATAGGGGAGCTGAAGCGTGCGTTCCAGATCGGGTTCCTGCTCTACATACCTTTTTTGGTCATAGACATGGTGGTGGCAAGTGTGCTCCTCTCCGCGGGTATGATGATGCTGCCGCCCATATTCATATCCCTGCCTTTCAAGCTCATGCTTTTCGTGCTTGTGGATGGGTGGAATCTGCTGATCGGCTCCATAATTAAAGGATTTTACTAGGAGTAATGCAATGAGTCAGGACCTCGTGCTTCAGATTTTCCGGGATTTCTTGAAAACCACCCTTCTTCTGGCCGCCCCTGCCCTTATCGTCTCCATGGGAGTGGGGCTCGTGATCTCCGTGTTTCAGGCTGCCACCCAGATCCATGAAATGACCCTTGTCTTCGTGCCCAAGGTGCTGGCCATTATGATCGTCCTTCTCATACTCTCCCCGTGGCTCATGAATATCATGGTGACCTATACCACCGCGATTATCACGAACATACCGAATTACGTGAGATGACATGGTAAACGATCTCGGCATCTTAGGACAGACATTTATTCTGGTATTCTTCAGGGTCCTCGCGATCCTGTGGCTTCTGCCCCTTTTTGCCGGCACCTCCATCCCCACCGCGTATAAGGCGGCTTTGTCGCTTATCATTGCCTTCATGCTTTTGGAGCTGGTCAATCCCGGGGATATGACCATGGCGTCGGATGTGTACTACCTGTCACTGCTCATATTGAAAGAGATTGCCGTGGGCATCGCGATCGGCTTCTTCGTGCGCATCCTTTTCACCTCCGTCCAAATTGCGGGGGAAGTAATATCTCTCCAGGCGGGATTCGGTTTTGCACGGTTCATGGACCCCTATACACAAACCCAGGTGTCGGAGCTCTCCCAGATACTCAACCTCCTGGCCCTCACGATATTCTTTTCCGTGGATGCCCACCACATGGTCTTCCGGGGGATTTTCATGAGCTTCAAGGATCTGCCTCTGGGCGGCGCCGCATTCAAGGGACCTTTCTTCGAATATATCATCCATACCACGGGCAAGGTCTTTTCCCTCGGGTTCAAAATCGGCGCACCCCTCATTATCACCCTTTTCCTGGTGGAGCTCTCTCTCGGACTGCTCTCGAGGATGGTGCCCCAGGTAAACGTCTTCATCGAAGGGATGCCGCTCAAGATAATGATCACTATCGCCATGCTCGCCTTTTCGCTCAGCATGCTGGTGCCGCTCCTTGCAGACATGTTCAAAGGTATTGACACGGAGGTCCCGAAAATCATGAGGCTCGTGGTGTAGCGATGGCGGATAGCTTTCAGGAAAAGACCGAGCAGCCGACCGACAAAAGGCTCGAAGAGTCCCGGAAAAAGGGGCAGGTAGCCCAGTCGAAAGAGCTGCCCATGTGCTTCATGATCCTGTTCTCCTCGGTCTTTCTCTATTTCTCCGTCTCCAAGGGCTTTGAACAGATGTTCAAGGTCTATGTGACGTACGTAAGAAATATCGACCTCGATGTCAATGTCGGCAACGTGTACGGAATCCTTGCGTTCGGCGCGTACGAGTGGTTCGTGATCGTGGCGCCCTTCTTCGCCCTCCTCATCCTGGTCGCAGTGGCCGGTACGGTGGTGCAGACCCGGTTCATGTGGAGCTTCGAGGCCATAGGGTTCAAGATCGAGAAGCTCAACCCCCTGACGGGCATCAAAAACCTCCTCTCCAAGAAAGGGGCGGTCGAGCTTCTCAAGTCGCTCATCAAGATATGCCTGCTCACCTATATCGCCTATACCCTCCTCATGAAAGAGCTGCCCGAGCTTCTCTCCCTGCCTCATAAAGAGACAAGGGTCATCATTGAATATCTCGGCAGGACCTGCTACAGCCTGAGCCTCAAGGTCGGCCTCTTCTTCCTTTTTCTGGCGGGCACCGATTTTCTGTACCAGAAGTGGCAGCACAAGAAGGACCTCATGATGACCTTTCAGGAAGTGAAGGAGGAAGGAAAAGAGAGGGACGGTAATCCGCAGGTCAAGGGGAGAATCCGGAGCCTTCAGAGGGAGATGGCCCGCAGAAGGATGATGGACGACGTGAAGACCGCGGACGTGATCGTGACGAACCCTACCACCTTCGCCGTGGCCCTCAAATATCAGCCCGGGGCTATGCCCGCTCCGACGATTGTCGGCAAGGGCGCGGGGTTCGTGGCGGAAAAGATAAAAGAGATGGCGCGCAAGAACAGGATACCCATTGTAGAGAATAAGCCCCTGGCCAGGGGCCTCTACTATTCCGTGAAGGTCGGCGATTTCGTGCCCGAGAACTTTTACATGATCGTCGCCGAGCTTCTGGCCCAGGTCTATAAGCAGAAGAGGAGGTCCACCCTCTGATGGATAAGATCCTGAATGCCATAAAGAACAGGGCCGATCTTTTCGTCGCGGTGAGCGTGGTCTTCGTCATCCTCATCATGATCGTGCCCCTGAACAGCTTCTTTATCGATATCTTCCTCTCCCTCTCCATATCGCTGTCCCTTCTTATACTCTTCATCTCCATGTACATATCGAAGCCCCTCGATTTTTCCGTCTTCCCTTCCATACTCCTTATCGTGACCCTCTTCCGCCTCTCCCTCAATATCGCCTCCACAAGGCTCATCCTGGTCCATGGAGACGAGGGGGCGCAGGCGGCGGGACAGATCATCAAGGGCTTCGGGACTTTCATCGTAGGCGGCAATTACGTGGTGGGCGCCGTGGTCTTCCTCATCCTCATGATCATAAATTTCGTGGTCATCACCAAGGGCGCCGGCAGGGTCGCCGAGGTTGCAGCGAGGTTTACCCTCGATGCCATGCCCGGCAAGCAGATGAGTATCGACGCAGACCTGAATGCGGGCCTTATCGACGATGTGGGCGCGAGGAAGCGAAGAGAGCGGGTCGAGCTCGAGGCCGATTTTTACGGGGCCATGGATGGAGCGAGCAAGTTCGTCCGGGGCGACGCCATTGCCGGCATTATCATCATTTTCGTAAATATCATCGGCGGACTCATCATAGGGGTGGTCCAGAAAAACATGGGCGTCACCGATGCCCTGACCGTCTATTCCCTCCTCACCATCGGCGACGGTCTCGTAAGCCAGATCCCTGCGCTCCTGACCTCCACCGCGGCCGGCATCATCGTTACCCGCGCAGCAAGCGAGGCGAACCTCGGCACGGACGTGGTCACCCAGCTCTTCTCCAACTCCAAGGCGATGATCCTGGCGTCTGTCGTGATTCTTGCCATAGGCATGGTACCGGGCATTCCGCTCACACCCTTCCTCATTCTCTCGTCCTTCACCTTCGGCACGAGCTATCTTGTCGGCAGGGCAAAGAAACAGGAGGAGGATGAGATTTCGGGACTCCCCGATATCCCGAAAGAAGACAAGGAGAAGGCGGAGCTGATCCAGCCCCTCGAGGTCCTCGAAATAGAGATCGGCTACGGCCTCATCCCTATTGTCGATTCGGAGCAGTCGGGCGAGCTCCTCGATAAGATCAGGGCCATACGGAAACAGATGGCGATCGAGCTGGGCATCGTGGTGCCGCCCATGAAGCTCCGGGACAACCTCCAGCTCAAGGCCGGGGAATACCTGATCCTCCTGAAGGGGATCGAGATGGGACGGGGCGAGATGATGATCAGCCACATCCTCGCCATGGGGCCCGACGAGGCTCAGGGCGACCTGGACGGCATCCCCACGAAAGAGCCCGTATTCAACCTCGACGCGATCTGGATCAGGGACATGGACAGGGATAAATGCGTATCCCAGGGATTTACCGTGGTGGACCATGCCACCATCATCGCGACCCACCTGACGGAGATCGTCAGAAACAATGCCCATGAATTTATTACCCGCCAGGAGACCCAGAAGCTCGTCGACACCGTGGCGTCCACCCATCCGAAGGTCATCGAGGAGCTGGGCCAAAGCCAGGTCAATATGGGGGTTATCCAGAAGGTGCTTCAAAGTCTCCTGAGGGAGCAGGTATCCATCCGCGACCTCGTCACTATTCTCGAATCGATCGCCGACGCATCGCCAAGTGCCCGCGACCCCGAGGTCATTACCGAGTATGTGAGGCAGCGCATGGCCCGGTCCATCCTCAAACCTTATCTTTCCGACGGCGTGCTCAATATAATGATCCTTGAAAAGCCTCTGGAAGAGAAACTTATCGCGAGCCTCCAGACCTCGGAGCAAGGGGCCTTCCTCGCCCTCGACCTCACCACGAGCCAAAGGCTCATCGAACGGGTCGGAGATGAGGCCAAAAAGGCGATGATCCAGAACATCCAGCCCGTGATCCTCGTCCATCCCGTGCTGCGGGCAAAACTAAGAAAATTCGTCGAACGGTATATCAAGGGGATCACCGTTATCTCCCATAACGAGATACCCCCCCATATAAAAATACAGTCCTCCGGGGTCATCAGGATAAATGAAAATTAAGACCTACCTGTTCGATGACGTCAAAGAGGGGATGAGGAAGATAAAGGAGGAGCATGGCGTCGATGCCATCATCGTCGATATCAAGAACAACGGGAGCACCGCCTCCAGGAAGGGCTGCGAGATATCGATCGCCGTCGATGGCGACAAGGCAATCCAGGGCGACGACCTGGAAGAGATGAGAAGAAGGATGGAAGGGGTGTGGGATCACACGGCACGCACCATGGGGAGCAGGGTAAGCTCCATGGAAATGGAGATAATGAAGGACCGGGTAAAGACTTATCCCCTGCCGCTCAGGGTGATTTTCGACAGGATGATGAAGAACGGGTTTGAAGCGCGCACCGCTCTTTCGCTCGTGTCGGAGGTCTACTGCGCCCTCGGGTCCCTTGCCGAAGACAGTCCCAAGGCGGGTTTTTTCGTCAAACGTGCAATTACGTCACGCATCAAGGTGCATAACCCCCTGATCTCGAACGTACCGGTCCTTTTCCTCGGCCCAAGCGGTGCGGGGAAGACGGAGACGGTGAAAAAACTCGCTGCCCTGAGCGTCGAACATGCTCTCAGGGTCTCCATCCTCACCCTGGGGCCCGCCAGAAAGGCTGCCTTCGACGACCTTAGGGTTTTTTCAAGGGATAAAGATATACCCTTCTCTGCGATCCAGGGAGAGCAGGACCTCATTACGGCCCTGGGGCCCGGCGAAACTAGAAAATTGGTCGATATATCGGGGCCCCTGGATATTCAGAAAAAGATGGTGGCGCGCTTTGCCAACGTGGAGAAGATCATGGTGCTCCCGGCAGGTATAAGGGACGAAAAAATGAGGGCATGCTGCGGGCAGTTCAAAAATCAGAATTTAAGCGGCCTTGTCTTTTCAAAGCTCGACGAAGAGGAGACGGTGGGTCACATCTTCGAAAATCTTCTGAAGCTGGGTCTGCCGGTGGCTTTTCTGACAATGGGACCGGAGGAGAGGGATATCGTGACTCCCACAAGCGATGTGCTCTACAAAATATTAATCGAGGGTAACACATGGAAAAAAAGAGAAAGCGCACTATTACAATAACCAGCGGGAAAGGCGGGGTCGGAAAGTCTTCCATAGTCTCCAACATGGCATACCTGTTGGGGCTCATGGACAAGTCCACCTATATCCTCGATGCCGATCTATCCCTGGGGAACATCGATATCATGTTCGGCATGTATCCCAAGTTCAACATAAAGGACCTTATCGAGGGCCGCAAAAACATAGGCGACATCATCTGCGAGGGACCGTGCGGGATCAGGGTCATACCCGCCACCTCGGGCGTGGTCGAACTTTCCGAGCTTACGGCCAACGAAAAGAATATCCTCTTCTCTTCTTTTCAGGAGCTTCCCGACCACGACTTCCTTCTTGTAGATACCTCCGCGGGGATATCCTCGAATGTGATCGATTTCAACGCGATCAGCGAGGAGATATTCGTGATCGTCACCCCCGACCCGGCAAGCCTGACCGACTCCTATGCGGTCATCAAGGTCCTCAACAAGAAAACCGGGAGGAAAGATTTCAATATCATCCTCAATATGGTGAGGAGCGAGCAGGAAGGGCTCGATATCTTCAAGAACCTCCTCTCCGTGACCGACCGGTTTCTGGACGTATATCTCAACTTCAGCGGCTATCTGCCCACAGACGCCAACATCAACCTCGCGGTGAGAAAACAGAAGCTGTGGGTCCAGCATTACCCGAATACGGAAGCGACAAAAGCGCTGCAAAAAATCTGTGAAAGGTTGGTATCCTGAGCCATGTATAAGAACGCATATGCCCTCACCAAGGACGACGAGCGGGAAAGGATTATCGAGGAGTTCATACCCATCATAAAACACCTCGCCTACAAGGTCTGCAAAGGGTTCGAAGAAGGGACCATAATAGAAGACCTCATATCGGCGGGCATCATAGGGCTCCTCGAAGCAATGGAGAAGTACGACGCGAGCAGGGGGATCAAACTGAATACCTTTGCCTACATGAGGATCAGGGGCGCCATGATAGACGAGCTGCGCTCGAAAGACTGGTTCCCGAGGAGCGCCCGGTCTAAGGCGAAAAAGATCGGCGAGGTGATCCGGAAGCTCGAGAACAAACTGGGCCGCTATCCAAAAGAAGAGGAAGTGGCGGAAGAGCTGAACATCGACCTTGACGCGTACCTGACCATGCTCAAGGATTACGGCAATCTGTCCATCGTCAGTATCGAGGATTTGAGCGAGACCTCGGGAGAGGACAAGGAAAGGATTATCCGCTATATCGTGGATGAAAGCGACGACCCCGAGCAGTTCGCGGAATTTGCGGAAATGGAGCGTATCCTCGCCCAGGAGATGGATAAGATACCGGAGCGGCAGAAGCTCGTGCTCACCCTCTATTATCACGAAGATATGAATATGAAGGAGATCGCGAAAACATTGGGCATTACGGAGGCACGGGTGTGCCAGATTCATTCCCAGGCCCTCATGAACCTGAGGACCACGATGAAGAAGCACGCGAGGAACTAAAGTAAAATTCCGCCGATCCGATAATAGTGAAGGGGACAATGATTAGCGACTACATTATCCATAAACTGGAGACTATAGAGATGCTGCCCACATTTCCCGATATCGTGGGGCAGGTGAAGGGGATCATAGAAAATCCCTCGAGCTCCGCGTCGGACCTGGCGCAGCATATGGATCCCTCCATGGTGGGAGAGGTCCTCCGGATCGCCAATTCCGCCTACGCGGGTAAGAAAAGCTTCAGGAAGATCACGAGCCTCGAGCATGCCATCGCCGTAATCGGTCTCGACGACCTCCTCAATATCGTCCTTCATATGCCCTTCATATCAATGACCGAGAATGACGACGCCTTTGACCGGACATTGTTTATCACCCATTCCATCCTGTGTGGCGCCGTCGCGAAAGGCATTAGCGCGGGCACCGGAAAGGGGGACCTCAACGAGGTCTACCTGGCCGGCATCGAGCATGACGTGGGGATCATCGTGGAGTACCGTTATTTCCCGGATGAGTGGCGGCAGATCGGCAGGCTCATGTCGTCCGGCAAAAGTCGCATCGAGGCGGAGCGGGAGGTCTTCTCCGTCGATCACGGCCACATCGGCGCGGCACTTCTCGATTTATGGAATACCCCCAGGCCGATCGCGGACTGTGTGAGATTTCATCATCAGCCCGAATTGGCGCAAGAGAATATCGAAAACGTGCGAATCACGCACCTTGCGAACGACATCGCGAAACATATCGACCTCAGACGCGATTTGAAAGGGTTCGATGAATTTGCGATCAGACACAGGTTATCGATGAAATCGGCCCTTGCGATCGGCGAAGAGCTTTCCCCGAGCGAGGAGATCGAATTCATAGAAGAAATCTACGGGCTCCTGAAAGTGGCGAAGGCGTATATAGAGAGTATTACAGGGGAAAAGGATGATTAAGGTTCTTGTAGTCGACGATTCTGTCTTCATGAGAAAAGCCCTCTCGAGAATGCTTGAGAAAGATGCATCGATTCAAGTGGTGGGAACCGCCTCCAACGGGGCGGAGGCCATAGAAAAGGTGGACGCCCTGAAGCCGGACGTGGTCACCATGGACATCGAGATGCCGGTCATGAATGGCATCGACGCATTGAAACGCATAATGGAGAAGCAGCCGCTGCCGGTCATCATGTTCAGTGCCCTCACCCGGGAAGGCGCGGAAGTCACGATGGAGGCCCTCAATATCGGCGCCTGCGATTTCATGACGAAGGATTTCTCGAATGTATCGGTAAACATAACGGACAAACAGAACGAGCTGATAAATAAAGTGAAGAATGTGGCCAATATGAAGGTCAGGTTCCTCATGAAAAGGCTGGAGCTTATACGAAAGCCTATCATGATCAGCACGAATAAGAAGGTCAGGCACGAGGTGCTCGCCATAGGCGCATCCACCGGCGGACCGCCCGCACTTCAGCACATATTGCAGGCCATCCCCCGCGATTTTCCCGTGCCTATCGTGATCGCCCAGCATATGCCGAAGCTTTTCACCACCTCCTTCTCCCAGAGGCTCAATGCAGTCTCCCAGATAGAGGTGAAGGAAGCGGAGGAAAGAGAGCCCCTGAGGCCAGGAGTCGCCCTGGTGGCTCCGGGGGATACTCATATGGCGCTCAAGAGAAGGGGCAGGGAGATCATCGTCGAGTTCGTACCGGAGGCCAAGTATATTTACCGGCCCTCCGTCGACCTGCTCATGCAATCCACCGCCTTTGCCTACGAGGCGAGGTCCATTGCCGTGATTCTCACGGGCATGGGGAACGACGGCCTCGCGGGGATGCGGGAGGTAAAGAAAAAGGGCGGCTTCATCATAGCCCAGAATGAAGAGACCTGCGTCGTCTACGGAATGCCGAGAGCCGTGGTCTCTGCCGACCTGGCTGACTCGGTTCTGCCTGTCGATAAAATTTCAGAGGAGATTATCAGGGTCCTATGAAAAATGAACTGAAAACCAATGACACGATTGCCGGAATGAGCACGAAAAAATTGGCTCATCTTATAAAGACGTTACGCGAAGGCGACGGGCTTTCGAGGGAGAGAGCCCAGGAAGCGCTCATCGCCTCGGCAAATCCTATGGTCGTGGAGCAGGTAGCGCCGCTGCTGGAGGCGAGTGACACGGGGACGAGGATGATGGTCCTCGAGATCCTTAAAAAAACCGGTAATAACAATATCGAGGCGATCATCAGGCTTCTCGATCATGAGAATGAGGATGTAAGGGTGTACGCGTGCGAGATCATCACCTGCCTCAAGAACCCCTCCACCATACCCTTCCTTATCAGGAAGACAAAGGGGGATGCGGACAACGTACGAAACTCGGCCTGCATCGGCCTGGGGGAGTTTGATGACGAGGGGGCAGTGGACGCGCTACTCGAGGCCCTGAAGGACGACGACTGGGTGACCTTTTCGGCCATATTCAGTCTCGGCACGATAGGCAACAGGCGGGCTATCCCGGCTCTCTTCGATGTGTTCAAGAACGGAAGTGACGAAATATCCCTCGCCGCGTGCGAGACCCTCATAGATTTCCGTGAACCGGGCGTGCTCGACGATGTGATCGAGACCCTCAAAGGCTGGGATGAGAAGAAAAGAGACGATTACATGAAGGTCATGCTGGAGAAGGGTGAAGAGGACGTCTTCTTCAGGATGAAAGACCTTATAGGCGATGAACTCCTGGGACACCTCCTGGGAAGCACTGCCTACGGCAAGAGAAGGAGCGTCCCGATCCTCAGGCTCCTCGCCCATTTCAAGACGCCCGCCGCATGCGACGCGATCCTGGAAGCCGCCGCAGAGCTCGATTCCGAGGCGGAAGAGTACGGCGACATCCTCGAGTGTCTCGTCGAACTGAAAGATGTCTGGTCGGGATCCCTCAATGATTATATCTCCAAAGGAGAGCAGTATTTTTCTCCCCTCATAAAGGCATGCGGGATAGGCGGGGTAAGAATCGACGAAGCCCTGCTCATCGACGCCTTTCTTTCCGCGCCCGTGGAGGCGAGGAGGGACATCATCCAGAACATCGAAAATATCGTGGGCGGCACAGGATACGGGATCGTGAGCAAGGCCATTCGCGACGCGGACAGCCACGTCCGGGGTCTCGCAGTGGCCCGGGCGGGAAGGATGGGATTTGCCGCACTCATCGATGAGATCAAGGAGATGGCAATGAACGGTTTTTCCGATGTGCGTTCCAAGGCCCTTAAATCTTTGATACAGCTCAACCCCGCTGAGGCAATGGTGCTCGTGGACCGATTCGTGAACCACGGCTCCCCCGAGGATAAAAAGGTCTTCCTGGCTGCGGCACACGCCCTGGACAAGGAGCGGAATTATCCGTACCTGACGAAGCTCCTCAAAGACAGGGACGAAGGGATTCAGAGGGCCACCATCACCGTCTTCGGTAATTTCCTGGAAGACGAGCGGTATATGACGATTTTAGCGGATCTGCTCAAGGACCGGGACATACCGCACGAGGCCTTGAAGGTAGTGAAAGAAAAGAAGCTGACCGCCTTCAGGGACCGCCTCATCAGCCTCTTTACGGACCATAACCAGGGGACATGGACGCGGTATTACGCCCTGTCCGCCCTCGACGGATTCAAGGACCGGTCTCTCTTCGATCTGTTTCTTGCGGGGCTCGAAGATGAAGAGAGCCTCATCAGGATAGGGAGCGTGAACGCTCTCTCCGACCTTGAAGATCCGCGGGCCCTTCTCCATATCGTGCCTTTTACCGAAAGTGAAGACGAAGATATACGGTCGTCCGCGGAAGCGGCAGTGAGCAGACTCGAGAATCTATAAGGGACTATTACATGCTGACGAAAGAAGAGTTCATACTCTTGAGAGATTTCATCTATGATAAGACGGGCATTTATTTTGCCGAGAATAAAACTTATCTCCTCGAGAGCAGGCTTACCAACAGGCTCTCCGAGCTCGGCTTTTCCACGTTTCAGGACTACTACTATCACCTGAAGTACGGCGGAGATAAGGTAAAAGCAGAGCTCATCAGTCTTTTTGAAGTGGTAACGACCAACGAGACCTTCTTCTTCAGAAATCCGCCCCAGCTGGACGCCTTTAAGGTGATCCTCAAAAAGACCTACCTGAACGGTGCCGCGCCGACTCAACCCATCAGGATCTGGAGCGCGGGCTGCTCCACGGGGGAAGAGCCCTATACCCTTGCCATTATCATGGAGGAGGAGATGGCGGCCGCGGGGAAAACAGTGCCCTATGTGATCTACGGCACCGATATCAGCACCAAGGTGCTCGAATCCGCAAAGCTCGGCCTCTTCAACAATTACAGCGTGCGGACCATCGAAGAAGGGTCCAGGAAAAAATATTTCACCGAGACGGGCGGGTTTTATAAGCTGAAGGATAACCTCAAGAAGAACGTGAAACTCGATTTCCTCAATCTTCAGGACGCAGATGCCTATAGAAAATACAGGCAGATGGACATGATCTTCTGCCGGAATGTGCTCATCTATTTTGACGAAAAGATGAAGAAGAAGGTAGTAGACCTTTTCTATGAATGTTTGAAACCCCAGGGCTTCCTCACCATCGGCCACGCCGAATCGCTCCATAATATTTCGCGCGTCTTTAAGCCGCTGGTCTTCCCGGGGACCATAACCTATCAAAAAGGGTGATCCATGAATACGATACTTGTAATTGACGATTCGTCCACAATAAGAAAGCTTCTCAGTTTTATTCTGAGAAAGAAAGACTACCTTGTCGCTGAAGCGGAAGACGGCCTTGACGCCATGGAGAAGCTCGGCCACATTCAGGCGGACATGATTATCGTCGACCTTAATATGCCCAATATGGACGGGATTGAATTCGTAAAGAACCTCCGTGAGAATCACTACTATAAGGATACTCCCGTCATCATGCTTACCACGACCAAAGATGAGAATTTACGGAGAGATGCGTTCCAGGCAGGGGTGAATATGTTCCTCAACAAGCCTGTTCACCCTGACGTCTTACTGTTTAAAGTTGAAAGTCTTCTTGGAGGGGTTGAATAATGTCAGACCAAATGATTGAAAAAGATGAAATGCAGGAGATTGTGGAGGAGTTTCTTACCGAGTCCACGGAGCTCATGGAGAATGTCATCCAGGATATGGTGGCGATCGAAGAAAACCCCGACGAGGAAGTGGTAAACAGCATCTTTCGGGCCGTCCATACTATCAAGGGGACGTCCAGCTTCCTGGGGTTCGGCGCCCTTTCCAACCTCGCCCATAAAGCTGAAGATGTTCTCGGATTGATTCGAAAAGGAGAGATGGCGCCCGACAAGGACGTGACGGACGTGCTCCTCGAATCATTCGACCTGATGAAAGGCATGCTCGATGATATAAGAGAAAAAGGCGCGGAAGACCGCGACCCCGCGGGCGCCGTGGAAAATCTCGAGGCCCTCACCAAACCGGAAAGAAAGAAGATAGGCGAGATCCTGATCGAAGAAGAGGTCCTCAAGGTGGACGAGCTTATCGACACCCTCGATAAACAGAAGACGGAGCCGGACAAGAAACTCGGCGAGATCGTGGTGGAGGATAAACTTACCACGGAAGGCCAGATGAAGGGCTTCCTCACCAAGCAGAAATCCGCAAAAGAAGACCAGACCATCCGCATCGACGTGAGAAAGCTCGATGAGCTCATGAATCTGGTAGGAGAGCTGGTCCTGGGCAAGAACAGGCTCATCCTCGTGGACAGCCTCTTAAAGAAGGAGATCGGGAGCACTCCTCTCGCTGACAATTTCGCCGACGTCACCAATTACATAGAGGCCATCACCAACGAGCTTCAACTCTCCGTGATGAAGGCGCGCCTTGTGCCCATCAGCAAACTTTTCAACAAGATTCCGAGGCTCGTGAGAGACCTCTGCAAGGAATCGAAAAAAGAGATCGAGCTCAATATAGAGGGAGAGAACACGGAGCTTGACCGGTCCCTTATAGAGACGCTCCACGACCCCCTCATCCATATCATCCGAAACTCGGTCGACCACGGAGTGGAGCTGCCCGACGAGCGCGCGAAGAAGGGCAAGAAAGGCAAAGGCGTCCTTTCCTTAAAAGCTTATAATGAAGGCAACCATATCATCATCGAGATCTTCGACGACGGAAACGGCATCAACCTCCAGGCAGTGAAGGACAAGGTCAAGGAAAAGGGCCTCCTTAACGAAGCGGAGCTGAACAGCATGTCCCCCAAGGACGTGATGAACCTCATCTTCATCCCCGGCTTAAGCACGGCAAAAAAGGTCAGCAGCGTCTCCGGCCGGGGCGTCGGCATGGATGTGGTGAAAACGAATATAGAGAAGATGAACGGCCAGGTCTACGTGGATTGCGAAGAAGGACAGTGGACAAGACTCCTCATCAAGCTGCCCCTCACCCTCGCCATCATGAGGGCCCTGATAGTCCAGGTGGCCGAAGAGCTCTTCGCCGTGCCCTTAAACACGGTAATAGAGCTGGTAAAATTAAAAGAAGGCCTCGTAAAATCGGTCGATAAGAACGACGTCCTGGTACTGAGGGACAAAGTAATCCCCGTAATCGACCTCCAGAAGATCTACGCAAACAAGTCCGAAGATAAAACGGAAGGCTACATAGTGATCTGCATCATAGGAGAGAAGACGATAGGCATAAAGATCCACTCGGTCATAGGCCAGGAAGAGGTGGTAATCAAGCCCCTGGGCGAATTCCTCGGCAATATCACCGGCGTCGGCGGCGCCACGATCCGTGGGGACGGGAAGGTAATCCTGATTCTCGACATGCCTGCGGTAGTAGCAAATTTCGGCACTCAGCGCAAAGCCATGACCGCCTGAGCCGCCGAACCAGGAGAAAGAGCGCCCCGGCATGACTTACTCGTTGACAAGAGCGGGTTCCATCTGTAAGTTATTGTAACGGAAGTGCCGAGGCGCCTGGTGGGCCTCCTGGTCTTCAAAACCAGTGTACCGGTGACGAGCTGGTAGGTGGGTTCGATTCCCATGCACTTCCGCCATTTAATAAACTCAATGACTTACAAGTGATGGGGCATCTTGAGATGCTCATTTTTTTACCCCTATCGAGGTCACTTTCTCTAAATTGTGCCCATTTTGTGCCCGTGACGCAGATTCTACCATCGTCTCATGGCCATTTGCCAGGCGCTCACAGGCCATCTTCAAGTCATCTTCGTTGACTATATTGTACCTGTCAAAAATGGCTCTCGTCTTATGACCGCTAATCTTCATGGCCACCCGTTCCGGCGTACCATTCCGAACCATGTTCCTCACCGCTGTCCGCCTGCAATCATGTAGCAGCTTCCCATCCAACTTCGCCCTCTCGCAGGCCGCGGTCCAGGCTTTCCTGGAATCTTTAATTCTGTTACCATTCCGAAAGAACACATAGGGACATTCGGGATACTCCCTATCCCGCAACTTCCTCTGGTCCAGGATTGTTTGGTAAAGCTCACCCGCGAGGTATATGACCCGGGCCACGAAACCACCCGGACAGGCGTAAATACAGGACAAATCGCCTTGACCCGGTAGTGGTCACAACGCCTTCTATCCCACAAGGGAATTCTTTGACATGGTGATCTCTATAACGTCCGAACCCATGGGGCTTCACCTCCCGGGCTGGAACGGCCGCAGATCAACGCCAAGGCCATGATTCGGCCCGCAAAAACCCCGCATATGCACCCATTCGTGCGATGCCTTCGGACCCAAATAGTTCGCATTTATAGCGTCTAGTCCAAAATTGGGAACCGGCGTCAGACATGGAGCCAGGCACCCTTTCATGTGCCTTTGCTTTGGAGGTGATCCTCGATGTACTCCCGGTAGGCTTTGAGCAGGACGTACGAGTACTCTCTGCGGACAAGGTCCGACGAGGGTATATAGTTTCCCTGAGCCTCCAGCCTCTCAATGATCTCCTCGGCAGTCTCCTTGTCGGCGACTCTGCCCTTAGAGTAAAGGTCGGCAAGTATCTCGTCTAGCGCCTCAGGTAACTCAGCCAATTACGTCAAAGAATGACATATCCCACCTCTTTTATGGTTCTTACCGGCTCGGCAACGTCTTTCAATCCCGACAACTCCGGTCAGGAGTTCATGTCGAGCTCACCAGGACCGCGATCGCTCCCGCTTTTTTCACCGCCGTTTGAATTTCCTGCACGGATAGAGTGGACGGGTCGTACGTAAGCTTCATCTGGTTAGTGATGGAGTTCAGGCTAAAGGCTTTTACCCCTTTCAGGGCTTTCACGCGCTTCTCCACAATCTGTCCCTCGCACGAACAGCTTAGCCCATCGATCCGGAACGTGAGCGCACTCAGACCGTCAGCTCCCTTGGTCTCGTGGGCGATCGGTGGCTGAGCAAGAAACTCATCTGTCGGCTTTGCGCCTGAGCAGCAAGATCCTTGAGAGGTAGCGATGGTAACAAGGGGTGGGTTGGGAGGAATCTCCGCAGGCTCGCCGGCCGCGCAGCAGCACGGAGATGAGGCTTCATCCACGACAGCGAACGTTGCCGTCTCTACCTCGGGTGCCGGTTCATAAGACGCGCAACAGGCGCCGCTCACGGCTAGCGGAAAGGTTACCAAATTGTCTCGGCCGTCCATTTCCTCTCCGGCCCGTGCCGTGGCTGTTTCACCCGTGGCCAACGCCCCCGGCATCTCCGTATTTCGCCACTTCAACAGGCGCAAGGCGTTGACGATCACGAAGAGAGCGCTTGCTTCGTTGAGGAGCAGCCCCGTGACGAGCCCGAGGTACCCGAGCAGGGCCATGATTACCATGAATGCGACGTTGAGCAAAGAGACTACGATATTCTGCCGGATGGTCCGAACGGCGCGGTTGGAGAGCTCTCGTACAAAAGCTATTTTCCCGAGGTCGTCGGACATGAGGACGACGTCCCCCGCCTCGATGGCGATGTCGGTCCCGGCGGCGCCCATCGCGATACCCACGTCGGCAACCGCCATTGCGGGAGCATCGTTAATGCCGTCGCCGACCATAGCTACCATTCCGTATTTTTGGCGAAGCCGGCGAATCGCATCGACTTTGTCCGTAGGCAGGAGCTGGGCATCATACTCGTCGATGCCAACCCGACGGGCGATAGCTGCTGCGCTTCGCTCGTTGTCTCCGGTAAGCATCACCGTCCTGACTCCGGCGCGTTTCAGCCGGTGAATGGCCTCATCCGTACCGGGACGCATGGTGTCGGCGATTGCAATGAGTCCGGCCAAATGGTTATCGGTACTCACGAGTACCACGGTCTTCCCTTCATTTTCGAGTCGTGTAACGGTCTCTTCAGCGTCGCCAAACGATACCCCCTGATCTGCATGGCAGCGGGGGCTGCCGACTACGCAGGATTGTCCGCGGATCGTAGCCGTTACGCCACGCCCCGGGTTCTCGCAGAAGTCCTCTACCGACCACCCGGCAAACGCACCGCTCTCCCGGGCCTTCCGGACAATTGCGGCCGCGAGGGGATGGCCCGACCTTGACTCGATTGCGCCCGCGAGGGCAAGGACGTCTTCCTCCCGTGCTCCCCCGAAAGTCACTAAATCGGTAACCTCCGGACGGCCGATAGTCAGGGTGCCCGTCTTGTCGAAGGCAATGACTTTCACACGGTCCACAAGCTCCAGGTATGCCCCTCCCTTGAAGACTGTCCCGTGGTGGGCCGCCTTCGCCATGGCGGCCACGATCGCCACGGGAACCGAAAGTGCGAGACCGCAGGAGCAAGAGACCACGAAGACAACGAGTCCCCTGTAGATAAAGGGGAGCCACTCGGCCCCGGTCACGAGGGGAGGCACCACGGCCACCAATGCGCCAAGGATGAACATGGCCGGGGTATAATAGACTCCGAAGGCATCCGAAAATCTCTGCAGCTTGCCCTTTTGGGCCTGCGCTTCTTCAACTGAGTAAATGATCTTTGAGAGCATCGTGTCGGAGGCGGCCTTTTCTACCTCTACTTCGAGGGAGCCGTTCTGGTTTATGGTCCCTGCAAACACCTCGCCTCCGGCCTCCCGGAGTATCGGAATAGGTTCTCCCGTGACGGCCGCCTGGTCCACGTAAGAGGAGCCTTTCACGACTCGCCCATCGACCGGTATGCGTTCGCCGGGCCGGACCACAACCACATCTCCTACCACAACCTGTTCAATCGGGCGCACCACCTCTCCGGTGTCTGTGCGGACAAGTGCTTCCCTGGGCATCAACTCCGTAAGCGAGCGTAGGGCGCCCCGGGCCTTGTCCACCGCATAGGACTCCAGAACATCGCCAAGGGAGTATACGAAAATCAGAATAGCCGATTCACCCCACAGGCCGAGGGCCATTGCACCTCCCGAGCCTATGAGCATGAGAAGATGGATGGTGGGCGTAAGGTTGACAAGGGCAATCAGGGCCTTACGGGCAGGATAGTAGACGCCGGTCAGGACGGAGAGCACGTAAAGTCCGTTGTAGACGAGGGGCGAAGCTCCCGTCTTTGACAGTGTAAAGGCGATGAGGATGAGAAGGCCGCAGCCATAAAGGGCGAGCTGTTGCTTCTCGCGCCACCAGGTGCTTCGTTGACGCTCGGTCTTCTGGAGTGATGCCTTCATCCCCGTTTCCGAGACGGACCTGATAATATCCTGAATCGTCGCCGACCCCGGGTCATAAACAACGCGAAGCTGGTGGGTAATAGGATTTACTTCGTGGCTCTGAACCCCTGCCAGCGCCTTTATCTTCCGATCGATGAGAGTTGCTTCGCAGCCGCACTCCATCCCTTCGATCTGGAGCGACACCGTCTCGGTCGTGTTCTTATTCCCTTGGGTATCCATGCTGAGCCCTCCTGCCGTTATTCGACATCACTCGCCGCTGCGGGAATTCTGCCTGAAATCGCGCAGCTGGTGTAAACGCTCACTATTTTCTCAGAAGACGCTCTCTTATGTCCTCCAGGAAAACAAGGCTATCGTTCTCGATCGCCTTGTAGATATAAGGGATCGTAGACCGCCAGGCTTCGACCGATACCTTGTACGCTTCAACCCCTAAAGGCGTAAGGGTATAGACCTGTCTCTTTTGTGCGCCCTTAAGCTGCGTATCTTCCTTAACTTCCGCATATCCATGTTTTGTCAGGTCTTTAAGGATTGGATAGATCGTCCCGAACGTGGGCGTACAGCAGCCGCTGGTAATAGACTCCAGTTCCTTCAATACGCCGTACCCATGGTTGGGGCCCATGGAAAGAACCTTCAGGACGAGCATCTTATTGAGGCCTATATTGATCAAAGATTTCCAGTAATCGGGATCGGTGAGCCCGGCAGGGCTTTTGGTTTTCATGTGTGTACCGCCTTTATAAAAACAATCATTATATAGAAGACTATAATACTAAAACTGTCGTGTCAAGGTCTTTTTTAGGAAACCTTCTCTCTACTGGGCGCCTGGTTGAAGTAAACGTTTCAGTACCCTGACACGAATGGGGTGGAGAGGAGTGGGAACATGCCCACAATTCTAGAGCTTCTTGTGTTCGCCGGTGCCGCATCCAAACCGCCAACCGAAGAAGCGGCCAAGGCTTTCGAGAAAAAGACGGGAGTGAAGGTTAATGTGACCTTCGGGGGATCGGGCTTTGTGCTTTCCCAGATGACTCTTGCGAAGAAGGGGGATGGGTCTTCAGGCAACTTACGTTATGTCGTGTCGTCCCGCACGTCGGGCTCCCCGTACGCCCTCGCATCCGCTTAGTTACGCCCCAACCCCTATTTCTCCCACGGTAAGCTTCCGCTCTCTCGCCATTTTCCCGACAAAAAAGAGGGTGCTGTCTTCAGAAATCTTGAGTTTTGCCGCCAGTTCGGACGGAGTTGTCTTTCCCTTCTCATTGACGAATGCCAGGATCTCCTCCTCCAAGGTCCGCACCCATTCTTCAAAAAGTCCTTTGATCTCCGGTGTGGCAAGGGATGAGGCATCGGAGTTGGAGCCCATCATCTGCTGCATCATCTTCGTGCACATGTCGGGCATACCGCCCATCCCTTTCATCATGTTCTGCATCATATCCTGCATTGTGCCCATGCCCATTTTGGTGTCATGTGTCTCCATGGCTACCCTCCTTCGGTTATTCTTCTTTTTGATGCTATTTCGCCTTGGTCACTCCCCATTCATCCATTGACGCATAAAGCGCATCGGCGTGCAGCGCATCGTCCGCTCAGGCTCCTCATCTTCCTGTTTGATCGGCACGCCTCCGAGAGAAGCCAGGAGGTCGATAAGAGCCGGCTCCGTGATGCGGTAGTAGATGAACGCGCCCTTCCTTTCGGTCGTGAGTATCCCGCTTTCCCGTAACGGCCTGAGATGAAAAGAAACGAGTGTCTGGGAAAGGCTCGTTTCCTGCATGATCTCCGTTACGGGCTTCGCGCCTTTTCCGATGGCAAAGATGATCCTGAGGCGGTTAGGATCATTCAGAAGTTTAAAAAGCCTTGAGAGAAGTTCAATTGTGCCGTCTGTTACCATATGAGTTATCCCTTATATGAGTATGTACTAATATAATATCCTCGGCGGGCACTGTCAAGGCCACGCCCTATAAGGAATTATTTTGCCATTGCCGGTCACCTGCGGTTGCAGGCGAGCGCTCATGTGACGGCAGCTTCTTATCGTGAACCTACCGGGATCTTACGTGAGAGTCATGATGCTGCGGCTTTTAAAGTTGGGGAACCGGAAAGGATAAAGCTCGGACCGCCCTCATTTTGTCAGATTCTTCAGGCAGCCTGTCGGCAACAAGCAGGAGAGCGCGTAGCGGGCGGATACAGTATGATAAGAATGCTCTTGACTCTCGTGCCCGTTGCCATTTCTCTAGCGACTCAACAACACCCTCCACTCGCGGGCAGCTTCGATGTCAGGTTAAACCCTGAACCGTTGGGGGAATCCACGAAATCGATCCGTATGGGCTTTGCTTCATTAAAAAGATTTTTGTCGATCACAAAGGCTATTCCTTGTTCGGTGAATGTTACGTCATTTTCTTGCGGCTCATCCAGAGCCATACCCAGTTTGGGCCCGCCTCAGCCGGGCTGCGAGAGTATTCTGATGGAGCGGGGCCCTTGGTCTTTCACCAGGAAATCTCTGATCATGCCGACTGCTTTTTCCGTAACCGTAAACATGTGTACCCTCCTTTAATATTCATTTCGTCTATTTCCATCGTCTTTCATTGAACGTCCGGTGTGCCGTCGCCACCATAGGTTCTCGCCCCAATAGGCATGTTGCCCCCAAAGGTATTCCCGGGCCACTATTCCAATACATCCAGCATCTCTCCCACTGCTCTTGCCAACCCGACAGTAGCGGACCTTTCGACTATCGAACGTCCGACCACTACTTCCACGAGTCCCCTGGCATCCAGGAGATTCTCGATGTTCGCGTAGCTGAGGCCGTGCCCGGCGCTGATTTTTAACCCGAGTTTTGCGGCATGATCCGCTGCACCGTAAATGCGCTTGAGTTCTTCGTCAACTGCGGACCTGTCTATGGCGCTCCCATATGCGCCGGTATGGATTTCTACCTGATCGGCCTCGCATGCCTTCGATAGCTCAACCATCTCAAGATCAAAGTTAATCGACAGGGATACCGGTATGTTCTGATCATGGAAAAGTTTAATGGTGTCTTTGATCCTGAGCATATCCCGTCTGAGATCGAGGCCGCCTTCGGTGGTTACTTCGTCTTTAGCCGAGGCGAGGGTGATCAAATCGGGCTTCACTTTTTCTGCAATGCCGATCATCTCGTCCGAGAGCCTTATTTCAAGATTAAACCCTTCCCGAATTGCATTCCGTATCGCCAGGGCATCCGTGAGCTGTATGCAGCATCCGTCCTGTCGCAGGCTGACCGTAATGCCGCTGCAGCCCGCCTTCTTGCATATCGCCGCGCTTTCCACGAGGTCGGGCCCAGTCGTTTTCTGGGCCTGCCCCAAAGCTGCGATGCAGGTAATATTCACGCTCAATGATGTTCGCGGTCGTTGTACTCCTCCGTATGGCATGGGGCGCCTCCATCTCTTAATAGAAAGGTCGCATCGTTTCCTTCCTGCGCTTTCACATACGCAGACTCCGGATATCGGTGGTCGTGGCCTCGCGCCGGGAGACCTATTTAATCGATCAGGTTCCGCCGAAGAGAGGGATTCCTCCGCGCAGGGAAACATCGCCGACGAAACCGATGGCCACTTTCTCCCCGTCAACGATAACCGGAACTTGCATTTTCCCCCCGGAGTAAGAGAGCATCTCTTCCATTCCTTTCCGGTCTTCATACACGTTCACATAGACCGCCCTGTCGCCGTAGGCTGCCCGAGCCTGCGCACAGTAAGGTCAGCCATCCGTGCCGTAAATAATGATCTTGTCGGACATACTGCTCCTCCTTATGTATGGAGATTGCCGGCCCCGGCCTTTCTCCCATCAGTCTTTGCACGTATAATAACACACCCCCGTAGGCGTCTCCTTGGCGTAGGGGAAATACTTCTTCTTGAACCAGAGGGACAGGTGGACGAGGTTAATGAGCACCGGCACCTCCACAAGAGGGCCGATCACGGCGGCGAAGGCAGCCCCCGAATTGATCCCGAAAACGGCGACCGCCACAGCGATGGCAAGCTCGAAATTGTTCGACGCGGCCGTAAAGGAGAGGGTCGCTGCCTGTCCGTAATGGGCATTCGCCTTTGCGCTCATATAGAAGGAGACGAGAAACATGATGATAAAGTAGATGAGCAGCGGTATGGCGATCCTCACTACGTCCATCGGGATCTTTACAATGTACTCACCCTTCAGAGAAAACATGACGAGGATGGTAAAAAGGAGGGCGATGAGGGTAAGGGGGCTGATTTTCGGTATGAATTTTTCATGATACCATTTCTTGTCTTTGATCTTGATCAGGGCGAACCGTGTAATAACGCCGGCAATGAAAGGGATACCCAGGTAAATGAAGACGCTCTCGGCGATCTGGCCGATAGTGATATTGACCACCATACCCTTGAGCCCCAGGAGGGGCGGAAGGACCGTGATAAATATGTAGGCATAGACGGAAAAGAAAAGGACCTGGAATATGGAATTGAAAGCCACGAGACCCGCGCAGTACTCCGTATCTCCCTTTGCGAGGTCGTTCCAGACGATGACCATGGCAATGCAGCGGGCCAGGCCGATCATGATGAGCCCCACCATGTATTCCGGGTAGCCACGGAGGAATATGATGGCGAGGAGAAACATAAGGATGGGCCCCACCACCCAGTTCTGCACGAGGGAGAGGCCCAAAACCTTGAAGTTCTTGAATACCTCTCCCAACTCCTCATACTTTACCTTTGCCAGCGGTGGGTACATCATGAGGATGAGCCCTATGGCGATGGGAATGTTGGTTGTCCCGGACTGGAACTGGTTCCAGAAATCGACGACCCCCGGAGAAAAATAGCCCCATCCCACCCCTATGAACATGGCCAGGAAAATCCATAACGTGAGGAATCGGTCCAAAAAAGAGAGTTTTCTGCTGAGCTGTTCTCCGGCCATACCTCTAATACCTCCTTTCGCTCGTCAAGATTTATTTTTTGCGGCCTTCGGCTCTTCTCGTCGCTGCGCCTTCGGGCGGAACGGGCGACGCTGTTTTCGTGCCTCCTGCCTCACATATCTTCTTCGCCTTTACTTCTTCCATCTTTGCCATATCCGCTTTAGACCAACCGAGGGAAGACAGGCGTTCCCGGATAAAGTCGAGCTGAGCTCCCGCCACATCATGGAGTGGTTCTTTTATGGAATAGTGCATCCACGTACCCACCCGTTTACTGTTCACCAGTCCTGAATTTCTTAAGTATGCGAGGTGCCGGGATATTTTGGATTGCGGCTCGTCGAAGATCGCCATGAGATCGCACACGCACAGCTCGCCGTGAGTGAGGAGCATGAGGATCCTGAGCCGCATCTCTTCGGAAAGGGCTTTGTACAATTGAATGGTCTGTTCCACTTCGCGGTCTCCTTTATTGCTGTAACCGTATATGCGGATATAAAGATGTATATCATCCCATGTTACACGTAGTCAAGACGGAGTTACAAAAATATTTGTTGACATACTGTTGCCGTGTTGGTATTATTACCAATAACACAACAGGAGGGAAGGGATGCTCACTTTTGAGGAAGCTGAAATTCGAAGCAAGGTCATAAAGGCCATGGCTCACCCCGTTCGCCTTATGATCGTGGACGCGCTGAAAGACGGCGAGACAACATTTGCGAAGATCAATAAGATGTTCGAGTCCGACAAGTCGACCATATCGAAGCACCTGCTGGTACTCAAGGATGCGGGCATCCTCTCTTCGCGGAAGGCGGGGATAGAGATGATATACCGCCTCGAAACGCCATGTATCGTCGATTTCTTTGGCTGTGTCACGGGCGTCATAGAGAATAATGTAAAGAGACAGCAAATCTGTCTGTGTAAGAAATAATAATGGAGGTGCAGGTATGAAGAAGATACAGATATTGGGAACAGGGTGTGCAAAATGTGTGAAGCTCGCCGCCAACGCGGAACAGGCAGCCAAGTCGGCCGGGATAGAGGTTGAGATTCAGAAGGTAACTGACATTAAGGAGATCATGGGCTATGGCGTTATGATGACGCCGGGTCTCGTGGTGGACGGCGTGGTGAAAACAGTAGGAAAGGTTCTGTCACCCGAGGAGATCAAGAAGTTCCTCTAATTGCCTTATGCCGACGGGTGGCTGAAGAAAATCCGCTCCCCTTGACGGGAGGAGGAATATAAGGGAGGTGCCCTATGTTGGAAGAAAAAGATACATGCTGCGGCGCGAGCATGAAGACCCTTATCCTGGCGTGCTCCGGCCGTTCGAATGTGGGCCAGGTGGCGAACAATGTAATGATCGAGATGGACAAGAGGGGCGTGGGGAACGCATTTTGCCTTGCCGGAGTGGGCGCAGACCTGTCGGGATTTGTGGAGAGCGCCAGGGCGGGCAGGACCATCCTTATCGACGGGTGCCCGGTGGGCTGTGGCAAGAAAATGTTCGAGAAGCACGGAATAACGCCGTCGCGCTACTTTGTGGCCACCGAATTGGGCATCGAGAAGACGAATGCCTTCGACAAGCTCACCGAGGAGACCGGGAAAGCCCTGGACCAGATTATAGTAAACATCTGATGCCATAAGGCCGGAGGAGATGAAAGGAGATGAGCAGCGTTCTCGTGTGGCTCATAGGGAAAAGATACATCATCAATGTGATTCTCGCCCTTCTGGCGGTGAGTATCGAGGTCTTCTACAGTATCTGCGGAGGTTCGTGCTCGTACCTCAAGGGCGAGGTCTTCGGTATGGGCCTTCAGTACATCGGGATTGCCTATATGGCCTTCATCATCTTTTTGAGCATCACTAAGAAAGACAGGCTTCTCATCCTCGTCCTTTCGGCGGGGGTGGCGGTTGAAGTATATCTTGTGGGATTCCATGTGTGGTATGACACGTACTGCCCTTACTGTCTCGCATTCGGAGGAACGCTCATGGTCATGTTTTTGTTGAACATCCGTAAAGACCGGTTGAAGCCGGCCCTTCTCTCGGGGGTGATCGCCCTCGCTCTCTTTTCTTTCTTTTTCAAAGGTTCCGCGACACCCGTATATGCAGCGGAGACCCTTGTCCCTTCCTTCGGGTCCGGGAAAGTGATGGTAAGGCTCTATACAGACTACTTCTGCCCGCCCTGCAGGGGCGCGGAACCTAAAATAGAACCGTTGATCGCCGAACTGGTGAAGAAGAATATCATCAACCTCACCTTTGTCGATACGCCTCTCTACAAGGCATCTCCCCTCTATGGCCGGTATTTTGTCTACATATTGAATGAGAAGAAAGATCTTGACCTTGCCCTGAAAGCGCGGTCCGTCCTTATGGACGCAGCGCGCGAAGATATAGGGGATCAGTCGAAACTGGAAGAATACCTGACGAACAAAGGCATAAAATTCACTCCCTTCGACGCAAAACAGACCTTCAACGTCATAAACGGTTATCTCAAGGAAGACAAGATAATATCGACGCCCAGCTGCGTGGTGGTACAGGACGGCAAGGCGGCAAAATATACCGGTGGGACGGATATCGTGAACGCCCTGGAGGGCCTGAAACAGGCCGCTAAGAAGAAGCCATGAAATTGTTATCCAAGAATATCGCCTTGAAAATGACCATTGTGGTTCTGCTTTTTCTCACCTTCGGCATGACCCTGTGCGCCTGTTCCATGAGCTGCAGGATGCCTCCGAAGGATGCCCGGGGCAACCCCACGGTGTTGCAACACCCCGACAGGTGATGGAGAAGCAGATGGGCATAAGTTACGAGCGGCCGGAGGAGCAACCTCCTTTGGCGAAAAATATCTCACTCGGAGGAACAATGACATTATTTAACGTGAAGAGAACATATCTATGGGTTGCGCTGCTGACGGCTGCACTCGCGGTAATTTGTCTGCCATGGCCCGCAGCCGCACAGAGCAAAGGCGCGAAGACGCCGCTTCCCGCAAAGGCCATCCCTCTCATGGTGGACGTAGGGGCGAAGAAATGTATTCCCTGCAAGATGATGGCGCCTATTTTGGAAGACCTGAAAAAGGAATATGAAGGGATCTTCATGGTGGAGTTCATAGACGTATGGGAAAACCCCGAAGCCTCGGACAAATACCGCGTACGGGGCATACCGACCCAGATATTCTATGATGCATCGGGAAAGGAGTTTTACCGCCATACGGGATACTTCTCCAAGGAACAGATACTCGACACTTTCAGGAAACAAGGCTTTGACGTGAAGAAGCCGGGTAAACAGGAGAAAGGCCGGACGTCATGATCGAGCAACTCTTCATCACGCTCAATTCCGCAGTCGAGGGAACACCCGCCTTTGCCCTTTCCGGCGCATTCCTCTGGGGCGTCCTCAGCATGGTCTTAAGCCCCTGCCACCTTTCGAGCATCCCTCTCGTCGTGGGGTTCATCGACGAACAAGGCCGTATCGCGACAAAAAGGGCCTTTTTCATTTCTCTCCTCTTCTCCGCGGGACTCATGGTGAGCATCGCGGCGATCGGCATAATCACCGCCATGGCGGGGCGCATGATGGGTGATGTGGGCCGGTACGGAAACTACTTTGTCGCGGCAGTTTTCTTTTTGGTTGCCCTCCATCTCTTCGACCTCATCCCCATGCCCTGGTCCGGTCCCGGACGAATCGGGATGACGCGGAAAGGGACATTCGCCGCCTTCATTCTCGGGCTCATCTTCGGCGTCGCCCTGGGCCCTTGCACCTTTGCATACATGGCGCCCATGCTGACCATCACCTTCCAGCTCGCCGCCACGAAGCTATGGTACGGGATTCTTCTCCTTCTGGCTTATGCGGTCGGCCACTGCTCCATTATCGTGCTGGCAGGAACCTTCACGGAGCTGGTCCAACGATACCTGAACTGGAATGAAAAGTCGAAAGGGCCTCTCGTGGTGAAAAGGGTGTGCGGCGCCTTTGTGGTTCTTGGCGGAATTTATTTGATCTATACAACCGTCTGACCATGGTTCTGACGGCTGGTTGCGGGAAAAAGGAGGTACGCAATGCTGAGTAGCTTTTCAAAATATGTAGTCTACGATCTTTTCAGAATGGCTCCGAACACTAATCTTTCCGGCGCCCTGGAATTCTTCATCTACGACACGATCAAGATTTTCCTCCTTCTTATGGTTATCATCTTCGCCATCTCCCTGGTAAGGAGCTTCTTCCCTCCGGAAAAGACAAGGAAGATCCTTTCTCACAAGAGGGAATTCATAGGGAACATACTCGCTGCCCTGCTCGGGGTGGTGACTCCCTTTTGCTCATGCTCGGCAGTGCCCCTTTTCATCGGGTTCGTGGAAGGGGGCGTGCCCCTGGGTGTCACTTTTTCGTTTCTCATCTCGTCGCCTATGGTCAATGAGGTGGCGATCGTCCTGCTCTGGGGGCTCTTCGGGTGGAAGGTAACCGCCCTCTATATCGGTACAGGCCTCTGTGTAGCCATGCTCGGCGGGTATATAATAGGAAAGCTGAAACTCGAGAGATGGGTGGAAGAGTATGTCTATCAGATGCATATGGGCGAGGGCCAGGAGCTGGGACCGCAAACCTTCAGGGACCGGATCGACTACGCGAAATCGAATACGAAGGAGATCCTCGGTAAGATCTGGTTCTATGTGATCATCGCCATCGGCATCGGAGGATTCATTCACGGTTATGTGCCCGAGGACTTTCTCGTCAAATACGCGGGAAAGGGGAATATTTTTGCTGTCCCCATCGCCGTGGCCCTTGGGGTGCCTCTTTATTCAAATGCCGCGGGTGTGATCCCCATAGTGTACGCCCTCATGCAGAAAGGGTTGACCCTCGGCACCACGCTCGCCTTTATGATGGCGGTCACCGCCCTGTCGCTGCCGGAAATGATCATTTTGCGAAAGGTTCTCAAAGTGAGGCTCCTGGCGGTTTTTGTGGGTATCATGACCGTGACTATAATGGCGGTGGGATATCTCTTTAACGCGATCATGTAGTGAGCTGATGGGCAAGTCCCTGCGCGGGCTGTCGGTCGTGCTGTCCTGGGAACGTGGGAGGGAGGCCTTTTCTGCTTTCAGTAATCCGCTCCGTCGGGGGCGCCATTCCGACTTCACCGGAAACTTAAAGGCAACACGGAAAAAAATAACCAGCGAGGTCCTTTGCGCGATTGCCGTTACAATGATATGGAAACTTAGGTAACGCTCCAGGAGACTGTATGAAAGAGAAAGCAGTGGTGACATTCAAGACAGAAGAAATATACGAACTGAAAAGGATTTTGCTCGACAATGACAGGGATGGGGCGATGAGATATCTAAGAGATCTCGCCAGAAGGATAGACGACGCCATGGTGACGAAAATGAAGGCTCACGTCTGACGTCGGTTCAAAGAATAGATGAGCAAAACTGTAACCGGACAGGCTCAATGACAAGCAGAAACAAACAACCCGCATGACCTCAAAGGAGGGGCTATGAAGAAAATAGCGGTAGTAATGGGAATAATTGCGGTATTCAGCCTCTTTCTCGCCACGGACTCGTTTGCGCAGGGGCGGATGAAATGGCAGGGAAGCGGCGGATGGGGTATGGGAACGCCTTACCAGAGGATGTACGACCCTTCGAAGGTGGAAACTATTTCGGGAACCGTGGAATCAGTGAACCAGGTCGCCCCCATGAAGGGGATGTACCGGGCGGTCGAGATAGTGGTAAAGACGGACAAAGAGACGATCCCCGTCCATCTGGGTCCCGAATGGTACATCGGGAGGCTCGATACGAAAATAGTCAAGGGCGACTCAATCGAAGTCAAGGGCTCTCGCATAACCTTTGACGGGAAACCCGCTATAATAGCCGCAGAGGTGAAGAAAGGTGAGAATATTCTGGTGCTCCGGGATGCCGCGGGGGTACCTGTCTGGGCAGGGTGGCGGAGGTAATGTGCTGCCGGGGCAGGTGCCGCTTCGAGCCTGGGCGGAACCTGCCCTCTTCACAATTCTTCACAATCTCTTCGAGACTCCTTCATACTGGCCGCCTATAATGGGTATATGAAGTAATTCCACGGAAGGAGGAAAAAGAGATGAAAAAGAGTTGGGTAGTGGCAGTGGTTGCAGTATTGGGAATCGGTCTTCTTTACACCTCTGCCTTTGCGCAGTGGGGCATGGGCTGCGGCGGTGGGCGAGGCTACGGGTACGGAGCCGTAAACGGCAAGCCGGTGGACGTAGCCGCGTTCCAGACGTTCCAGAAGGAGACCCTTCCCCTGAGGGACGAGATGATGGTCAAGAGGCTGGAATTGAGAAACGAGTATGGAAAAGAAAAAGCGGACCAGAACCGGATTGCCGCACTCGAGAAAGAAGTGATTGATCTTCGTGCAAAGATCCAGGCTTCGGCGGAGAAACAGGGATTTACTGCGGCTGGTTTCGGTCCCGGCACAGCGGGACGGGGCCCCGGCTGGAGAGGTCAGCGGTTCGCCGGTCGCGGCTATGGTGAGCGAAATTGTCCGATGTGGTGAGCGCGGCGAATTCTCGCGAGGGTGAGACTCTCCCCGGAAGATTCGCGGAGGGTCTCACCGGTTGCTTCTGTGGCGCGTACGGGTCAAGGTAAAACGGGGAAGAAAGTTATTCATGGAAGGGTATATCGATGAGCAGAAAACGCCATAGAATAATAGCCGTATTAGCGGCATGGGCGCTGATCGTTGCGGTCGCGACCATGATATCGCTCAACTGCGCCCAAAATATTTCCAAGGGATGTGTCTTTTCCCAGAAAGTCAAACTCAGCGTGGGCCTTCGCGATTCGCTCACGTCCACGCACAACGCCGACATGGCGGCCCTCCCCCCTTCCGCACCTGCGGTACATGAGCAGTTGCTTATCCTCTCTGCGGAAACTATAGATACTTTCCGCTTCATCGCAGCTCAACCCCAAGAAACTCCGCCCCTTCGCTGCTAAGCCGCGAATACCCGTGGCAGGCTTTTGACGCGACCCGGAGATCCGGGCTTGCATTAACGGCTCTTTCGCAGGCAGGGGGTAAATGAAGGCGGTCTCTTTGCCTCCCCCGAGAACACCTTCAGGAGGAAACGAATCATGTGGATTGTAAAACTCGCCTTACGCAGGCCCTACACCTTTCTGGTGGCTGCGCTGGTGCTTTTACTACTGGCGCCGTTGGTAATGCTTCGCACGCCGACGGACATATTCCCGGAGGTCAACATTCCGGTTATCGGCGTGGTCTGGACCTACAATGGTCTGAACGCCAAGGAGATGGAAGACCGCGTCCTTTACAACCATGAGCGCATGATAAGCACCCTGGTCAACGATATCGAGCATATCGAGTCGACCGCCTACAACGGGGTGGGGGTGATCAAGGTATTCCTGCAGCCGGGCGGCTCGGTCTCGGACGGGATAGCCCAGATTACGGCCAGCGGGCAGGCGGTTCTGCGATTTCTCCCGCCGGGGATCATCCCGCCCTTCATTATCAGGTACAATGCGTCCTCGGTACCAATCCTCCAGTACAGTATTGCAAGCAAGAAATTCTCCGAGCAGGAACTGCAGGACATGGCGATGAACTACGTCAAGATCGGCCTTTCATCCATCAGGGGCGCCTCCGTGCCCTATCCCGCCGGCGGGAAAGCCAGGCTTGTCGCCGTAGATATAGATCAGGCGGCGATGCAGGCAAAGAACGTGACCTCTCAGGAGGTGGTCAGCGCCTTCAATGCCCAGAACTTTGTCCTTCCCAGCGGCTCTGCGAAAATAGGAGTAACAGAGTACAACATCTCCATAAACAGCAATGTAGCGGCCCTCGCGGCGCTTAACGACCTTCCCGTTAAAACGGTGAACGGAGCGGTAATCAGGATCGGTGATGTGGCGCAGGTGCATGACGGCTATGCACCTCAGCAGAATGTAGTACGCCTGGACGGCGTGCGCGGTGTGCTTCTTACCGTCTTAAAGAGCGGCGCGGCGTCGACCTTGGCCGTCGTGGACAGCGTGAAGAAGACCATGCCGCGAATCTTAAGCGGCCTCCCCCCCGAGTTGGAGGCCAAGGAATTCGCCGACCAATCGCTTTTTGTCCGCGCCGCGGTAAATGGCGTGGTCAAAGAGGGCGTGATCGCCGCGGTGCTCACCGCGGTAATGATCCTGCTTTTCTTAGGCTCATGGCGAAGCACGTTCATTATAGCCCTTTCCATCCCTCTTTCCGTGCTTACCTCTCTCGTCCTTTTGAGCGCCCTGGGAGAGACCATCAACCTTATGACCTTAGGAGGGCTTGCCCTGGCAGTCGGCATTCTGGTGGACGACGCCACGGTCGAGATCGAGAACATCCATCGCCAGATGGCGCGGGGCAAGCCGAACGTGCAGGCGATCCTCGATGGAGCGCAGGAAATAGCCCTGCCGGCGCTGGTTTCAACACTGTGCATCTGCATCGTCTTCGTGCCCATGTTCTTTCTCGCGGGAGTGTCGCGTTATCTCTTCGTGCCCCTCGCCGAAGCGGTCGTATTTGCCATGCTTGCAAGCTACGTGCTTTCGAGAACACTCATCCCGACCCTGGTCATGTGGTTCTACCGCAACATTGAATATCGGGGCCATGCGGCCGAGCCGGGCGCTGTCACACCCTGGCTGCGCCCCTTCGTGAAGCTGCAGGGGAGCTTCGAGCGGGGCTTCACCCGTTTCCGGGAAGGCTACCGTCGAACGCTGGGCGCGGTATTGGCGCATCGCACTGTTTTCGCAATCCTCTTCCTCGCGTTTTGCGCCGGCAGTCTGTTTCTTATACCCGGGCTCGGCCAGGACTTCTTTCCGTCAGTCGACGCGGGCCAGTTCCGGCTGCATGTGCGCGCGCCCGGAGGGACGCGCATCGAAGAGACCGTACGGTTTGTGGACCGCGTCGAGGCAGTGATCCGGGAAGAGGTGCCGGCCGGTGAGCTTTCAGGCATCCTCGACAATATCGGCATGCCCTCGGGGGGCCTCCCGCTCGTTTACATCGATAATGGCCTCACGGGAGCTCGCGACGCCGACATCCTCGTCTCCCTGAACCATGGCCACCGTCCGACCGAAGGCTACATAAGACGCTTGCGCACTCGCTTCAACCGAGGCTTTCCCGGAGCCATCTTCTATTTTCTGCCCGCCGACATCGTGAACCAGACGATCAACTTCGGTCTGCCTGCACCCTTCGATATCCAGATCGTCGGCAGGGACCGCGATAAGAGCCGTGCCATCGCGGCAGGCCTTGCTGAAAAGATCCGCCGGATTCCGGGAGCGGTGGACGTGCGCGTACAGCAAACCGCCGATCAGCCCGAGTTCCGCTTTGCCGTCGATAGGACCAAGGCATCCCAAATCGGCCTTACCGAGCGCGATGTGGCCACCTCGGTGCTCTTGAGCTTAAGCGGCAGCAGTCAGACACAGCCCACCTTCTGGCTCAATGCGAAAAACGGCATTCAGTACCCGGTGAGCGTCCGGGTGCCCGAGCACCCCATGGACTCTCTGGCCGCGCTCAACTCGATACCGGTGAAAGCCGGTCAGCCGGATAAAAGCGTACCGCAAATTCTCGCGAACGTCGCTACCGTTGACCGGATAGCCGCATCACCCGTCTTTTCCCATTACAACGTGATGCCCGTAATCGACGTCTTCGGCGGCGTAAGCGGCCGGGACCTGGGAGGAGTGCTGCGAGACATTAAACCGATAGTCGAGGCGGCAAGAAAGCAATTGCCGAAGGGCAGTTTTATCATGCTGCGCGGACAGGCGGATACGATGAACACCAGCTTTACCGGGCTGGCCATAGGGCTCGTACTGGCCGTGGCGTTTATATACCTTCTGCTGGTCGTCTTCTTTCAAAGCTGGCTCGACCCCTTTATCATCATCACTGCCCTTCCCGGCGCTCTGGCGGGGGTGGTGTGGGGGCTCTATCTCACATTTACCACGCTCAGCGTTCCCGCCCTGATGGGCGCGATTATGAGCCTCGGGGTGGCGACGGCGAACTCCGTTCTTGTAGTGAGTTTCGCGCGAACCCACCTCAAAGAGGGCGCTGACGCCCTGACTTCGGCCTGGGAAGCCGGTATCGGCCGGCTGCGGCCTGTGCTTATGACGGCATTAGCCATGGTCATCGGGATGTTCCCCATGGCGCTCGCACTCGGTGAGGGCGGCGAGCAGAACGCTCCTCTCGGCCGGGCGGTAATCGGAGGCCTGGTGCTCGCCACCGTTGCAACGATCTTTTTCGTACCCGTCGTCTTCAGTCTGCTGCACCGGAAGAGCCCGCAAGCTCTGCAAGCCAAGGGGGCTGGTTCCATTGAAACCAAAACTAATGAGGTGCTGCCATGAGTTCCGAAAAAGACAGATCCGCAGAACAATTTAACCCGACCACCACAGCGACCCCGCCCAGCCGCTCGCCGGGCAGGTTCCGGGGCGCCGTGGCGATGATAGCGGTGTTGGTGATCATCGGCGTCGCGGTCGGTCTCATACCGCGGCTTCACCAGCGCGCCGAGCTGCGAGCCGAGACGAAGGCTCTTTCCGTTCCCACCGTTGCCGTGGTTTCACCCAAACCGGGCCAATCCACATCCGACCTGGCCCTGCCTGCCGAGGTGAAAGCGTTGGTCGAAGCACCGATTTACGCCCGTACCAACGGGTATCTCAAACAGCGGCTGGTCGACATCGGAAGCCAGGTCAAGGCAGGACAGCTTCTGGCCGAGATCGACGCGCCGGAGCTCAACCAGGAGCTCGCCCGCGCCCGGGCCCAGTTCGATCAGGCTGAGGCAGCCCTCGGGCTTTCGAAGGTTACCTCGGAGCGATGGGCGGGTCTATTGAAGACCGCGAGTGTCAGCGAACAGGAAAACGCCGAAAAACAGGCCGATTTCAAGCTCAAGACAGCCAGCGCGGAGTTTGCCCGCGCCGAGGTCAGGCGTCTCGAGAAGCTGCAGTCCTTTACCCGGATAACCGCGCCATTTGCGGGCGCCGTCACGGTTCGCAACATCGATACGGGTGATCTCATCGTCGCGGGGTCCGGGAAGGAGCTCTTCCACCTCGCCCAGACGGGGAAGGTTCGCGTATTCGTTCAGGTCCCCCAGGCGATGGCCCGGGGAATCAGGCCGGGCCAGACCGCGGAGATGACTGTTTCAGAGCTCCCCGGGCGCACGTTCAAGCCCAAGGTGATCCGCACCGCGGGCGTCATGTCCTCCGACTCCAGGACGCTCCTTGTGGAGCTTGAACTGGATAATCCGAAGGGCGAGATCATAGCGGGCGGCTATGCCCAGGTGCGGTTCACGGAGGCGAAAATGGAAGCCGCCATTACGCTCCCGTCGAATACGGTCCTTTTTCGCCCTGAGGGGCCGCGGGTGGGTGTCGTGCAGCCTGACGGCAAAGTCGAGCTGCGCGCAGTGAAGCTCGGGCGCGATTTCGGGCAAATCATTGAAATACTGGCAGGCGTGAGCCCAAAGGACAGGGTCATCGTCAACCCCTCGGATTCCCTTGCGGCCGGTGCGGCAGTGTCGGTTGTCCAGGCCGGGAACAAGGAGAAGGTCCGATGAAGACAATACGACGTTTCGTCTATCCCAGGGCGACAGGCCGCGCGATGGCTGCATTTCCGGGGTTGATAATGGTGGTCGTCGCAGTGGCGCTCAGCAGCTGCGCGGTCGGTCCGGATTACATACGTCCGGAATCGACAACTGTCCCTCCCGCGTACACGGGGATCTCCGACGAGTGGAAGGTCGCGGTCCCCCAGGCGCACCTGCCCAGGGGCAACTGGTGGGAAATCTTCGGCGACCCGGAGCTGAACCGGCTTGAAGCCGAGGCCGCTGACGCCAATCAGGACCTGAAGGCGGCCTATGCCCGTTTCAATCAGGCCCGTGCCGTGGTCGATGTGGCGAGCTCCGGTCTTTTCCCCCGTCTCTCTGCCTCCTTCTTGCCGGTCGAGCAGCGCGACTCGGAAAACAGGCCCGTCGGAGGCAGACCGGGTCAGACCTACGATACATTCACGCTGCCCTTTGACCTGAGCTATGAGCTCGATCTCTGGGGACGGGTGAGGCGCACTATCGAATCCACAACCGCTCAAATGCAGGCCGGGGCGGACGACGTCGAGTCGGTGAGACTTGCCATGCAGGCGGAAGTGGCTGCCGACTATTTCGCGATCCGCGCCCTGGATTCGGACAAGGCCCTCCTCCTTTCGAGCATCAGGGTCTTTCGCAAATCGCTGGAGCTGGTCCGCAGCCGAAGGGCGGGCGGCATGATTTCGGACCTCGATGTGGCACAGTCGGAGACCGTACTTCAGAACACGGAAGCCCTGTTGCCCGATAACGCCATACAGCGGGCAAAATTCGAACATGCCTTGGCCGTGCTCATCGGGAAGAACGCATCACTTTTCCGTGTGGCGGAGCGCCCTCTCGACCTTAATCCCTTCGTTATTCCGCCCGATGTGCCGTCGGAGCTGCTTGAGCGCAGGCCCGATGTAGCCGCCGCGGAGCGCCGCGTGGCCGCAGCGAACGCCAATATCGGCGTTGCCAAGGCAGCATTTTTCCCCACTATCAAGCTCGGCGCATCAGGCGGATACCAAACGGGAGATCTGAACGCAAATAGAAACATGAGTAACCTGTTTTATGGCTCCAGCCTGTTCTGGTCGATTGGGCCATCCGTGACGCTCCCCCTGTTCCAAGGGGGCCAGCTCCTGGCCGGACTCAATCAGGCGAAGGCTGCCTACGAAGAAACCGTCGCCCGCTATCGTCAGACCGTGCTTGCCGCTTTTGCGGACGTAGAAAACAACCTCGCTGCCGAGCATCTGCTGGCTGCCCAGTACGACAAGCTGGCAGCAGCGTCGAAGTCCGGTCGCAGGCAACTGGAAATTGCGAACAACCGCTACGATGCAGGCCTCGTCACGTATCTCGACGTGGCAACGGCCGAGAACACCTGGCTCGGGATCGAGCGGTCCGCGACGCGCCTTCGGGGTCAGCAACTGGTGGCGGTGGTCTCTCTCATCAAATCCCTTGGCGGTGGCTGGCAAGGGGCAGATAGGAATGGCCGTGGTTTCTGACAGGGGTACGCCGGCGAATATGTATCCTAGCCCTTCCGGTTTCCTCTGGCATGGTGATGCGGAAGGGTTGGCGCCTTTTTCCGATGGGGAGGAAGGGATTAGCCGGGCGGAAATCTCATGCACGTGAATTCTGGCCTTATGATGGATAGTGTGTTTTTTGTGTTGCCCTCTGTGAGGCATTGAGGTATCTATGAAGATAGGAGACAGATAATGGAAATTTGGGCGGGAGCCTTGGCAATAGCGGTTTTTGTGGGCTGCGCGGTTCTGTGTTTTTGGCTCAGGGTGCGAAGCGCGAGACGAGGGATTGCTCTTGGGTCGTGCCGGTGAAGCTCGGCTCTTCCTCTGCCGGGAGCGGAGGGTGGAGACGCAACGGGCCCGAGCGAGCTATCCGACTCAAATAATCGATTTGTTCCGCCCGAAATTTAACGAGAGATCAGTCGCACCTTTATCAGATAGATAGAATGATTTGAAAGGATGATTAAGAGTCAAATGGGTTGCTCGCTTTCCCTATAAAAATCTAGATCTTTACACGCGAGCGAAGGCTGCTCGTTGGGTCCATCTTCTGGTGGAAGCAACAGTGATCTCTTCTATTCAGCGGATACGCTCTCTACAGTGCATTTCTGGATTGTGCCTATTTTGTGCCCGTGAAGTTCGGAAAATATCCGACTCGTACCGACTCCTACCGACACAAGGATATCGCGTAAACCACTAATTATTAAAGGTTTGGTAATAATGACAGGGGGATGGCGGACAACGCCTTTTCCCCCTGTCTTGCTCTTCAAAACCAGTGTACCGGTGACGAGCTGGTAGGTGGGTTCGATTCCCATGCACTTCCGCCATAATAATATCAATAGGTTACAAATCATAGCATTTAAATGTATTTCGTCAGTATCACTTAAGAATGGCAAATTGTGCTTATTTTGTGCTTGGTTCAAGAGATCCTATTTCATGGGACATCTTTATGTTGTCGGCTACGACATTTAGATGTATAATGCGGCTGAAACAAATTACATATTACGATTGCTGGCCAACGAGTGCAGACCATATACGTATCTTACAATATTTATTAGGTGAAAAGACCGGAAGCAGTCGATAGTAATAATCCGCTCATTGAGACAAGGTTCACAATCATGAGGATCTTTTTTGCAGGAGGTATTTCCAGTTATGCTCAGTTATATGGACCAATTAGCTGCATGTAAACCGATTCGAGAAATGATAATACAAGTCCTTGCTCGGAATGACGATACAAGCATAAGGAAAAAAGCCAAAGATGTCCCAACTGTCGAAAGCATTCTGAGAGCAGTAAGCTTGAGACCAGGCCTAAATACAGGAGAAGAATTGAAAGGTTTCATAATTGAGCATGTGCTGAGTAGTCTTGGCTTAACGGAAATTCAAAGAGAGAATATCCAGTTGAACAGTTAGAGCATAATGAGACGAGGATAGTTGCCGAGAGGGGCAAAAGCACTTCCGCCATTTAATAATACCAACGGTTTATAACCAACAACAGATGTTGAAGACCAGGAGGCCCACCAGGCGCCTCGGCGCTTCCGTAAGAGATTGTGCTTGGATTGTGCTTGGATTCTTTGTCAAGGACTTCTTGATGCTCGTCTGATCAGTCATCTGAGAACGACAAGAAGTTTATTCCAATTCTATATTATTCATCTGAGATCGACGTTTTCTTCTTGTCATAGAGTTTTACTATGAGAGAGTGAAAACACAGAGGTCGCAATGGCTTTCATCGGAGCTATCAAAGTTCTATTGACATTCGTTTAAATAAATCATAACTATAACAGCATTCGTAACCGTCTATACCAAACGTGGACATTGTTTAAGAATTGGGGAGTCGATTGCCACGCTTATCAACAGGAGATGGATCATGAATCGCAGAAATAATGACCTCGATGTTACAACTGAAGCCTTCCACACACCTCTCGCCCCTTATTTTGCCGATACTTACAACACGCTGAACAGCGTCGTTCAGGGCGTAGTACTAGGAGCGTTATTTTTCGCCTTTACCGAACAAGAAGGGAATATACCACCATTATTCTATTTAAAGGCGTTTTTGGTGTTTCTAACAACCTGTCTTATGTGGCACAGATACGTAACGCATACTCAGTGGGTCGCTTGGAGACTGAATTTGATCGATACACTAATCCCGATGGGGTTTGCTGTGACACAACTTTTCGTTATCTGGACAATGATGAAAAATAGTCACCCTCGCTATTTTTCACAGGCTTTCACCGTTTTGACTATTATGGGTACTATAGCCTATTGGCGCGCCCTCTCTAAAGTCAAGAGCGTTGAAAAAGAAACAAGGATACTCCTGGCAAAGCATTTTGCGGACGAATATTTTGGATCAGGTTTCTATGATGAACTCCTTTTGTATGAGAAAAGATGTTTCAAACATGTGCACGTATTGGCGTTAGTTTCACTATTAACGACATTTTCCGTTTATCTGCCATGGGTTGAGCAAAAAACACAAGATTGGTACGTAACCGTGGTGCTTGTACTGTCGTCTCTAGTATTCGGCAGTTTTGACCTAAATATGCAGTTAAGAAGGTTGAACAAGTTGCCTGCTTGTAGTTATCCACACAAAGACTATTTCTGCCGATAGCAGGTTTTGCCAATATCAAACGTTTTCAAATTTTACTTGCAGATACCTCGAGTCGCATCGGCACTTCCGTAGGAGATCGTGCTTGGGTTTTCTTTCATGAACGCGCTTTTCTAGCTATAATATGCTCGGTGACTAAAAATATGTAAATACCGGAGGTAACTAGACGATGGATAAGGACCTGTTACATCCATCCGAACTTTTAAAACAGTTATTCAAAGAAAAACCGTGGCAAGGCGCTGACCCAAAGACAGCAAAATACATATTCGTGGGACTTGACGCTAATTTTGCAACGGATGTGGAAACGCAGATTCCAGACACAACGACTTATCTAGAGGATGGTCCCAAATTCTGGAAATCCACGGGAGTTCACCATCCATTTATGTTGGACAAATACAAGGGCAACGGTCGCTCTTATCACGAAAATTTCAATCTCATCGGATTTAAAAGCGCAGAGGCGGATCAGGTTTAATTCATCGAACTCTTCGAAAAACCAACAACGGGAACGAGCAATCTCATAGGGGAGGACTTATCGCCAGAGCATATGATTTGGCTGCAAGATGTCTTCGACAATGGCGGGTCTAAATTTATCTTCATTCCACCTACAGCCGTCAGACTGATGAAGGCAAGGGAAGAGTTCAGTTGGCTTCGCCATCAAGGAAAGAGAATTGCAGGGGATTTAGAGGTTTTGAGGGAGAATAAAGGTCGTCAGCAGATTATCTATAGGATGTACCACTTATCCAATTACAGAGAAAAATACTACGCTAAGCTTAAGAAGCAAATCGAGCAAGTAAAGAACATCGTCATATCGGAGAGAAACTAATCGGTTCTCATGGAAACACGACCTTCTAGAAAACATTTGGCAACAATAATTCAATAGTTCGCTCGGCACTTCTGCAAGGAGACTTTGATTGTTTGTAGATTGTCAAATACTTCTGACCCCCTTTTTGCAGATGGATATCGAGTGTCTGTCCTTTTCCTGATTTCCTTGAGTGCCGTGGCCCTTGTCATTTCGGATTATGCGAAAGACTTCCTGAGGCTGTAGGGGTCACTTCATCTGGCAAATTAGGGTCAAATGTATTTGAGAATCTACACTTTGTGGCGAGTGTGGGAGAAAATCAGTCATTCGAAATCTGAAAGTGTAAGTAAAAACCATACACCTCATGGTATGGCTGCATGGATTCAAAAGTGAGGAGATTCATAACATTATCAACAATAAACCCATAAAATACGAGAACTAACATATAGGGCGGCAGTCCATATTCAGAACCTCGTGCATGATGGCATGGCACTTGCTTCCTTATTCTGACAAATCAGCCGCCGACTCCGGAAATTAATGGCCCATGTGCCTGAAAGCCAGGCATTTTCACTCACCGTAAAATGAATACAGTATGAATCCCGGGCAAAAAGCAAATATCAGAATTGGAGGTAAGACAGGAATGCAAAAACTTATTTTTGTTGCGTTATTCGCCGTGTCGCGCAACGGGAGGAAGAGATGAGGATACTTACAGCTTTAGTGTGGGGTGTCTTTATCGGTGTGGCTATAGTCGCCCATAGCTTTGCTGGGGTCGTGAGCCTCCCCTGGTCGTCCAGTCTCGACTGTGCTCCCTGGACCTATGACGGGTCTTACAACGTGACACCGCCTGCGGGCTGTTCGGAATTTCAGCTTGAGTCGTCAGGCAGTGCGTGCGGGACGTATTCGCAGATAGTGGCGGCGGCAAACCGGTCCGGCAGCGCGGGAAACGGCATTCGACAGCTGGTCGGGCCCGGAGACAACGTAGGCACAACCGGTTTTGACATTAATTTCGGGAGCGAGCCATCAGTATGGATCAGATGGTATCAGAGATATCAGACCGGCTTCACCTGGTCTACGCTGGATCATCATAAGGACCTATATCTGGTCGACTATACGAACGGAAAGACAAACCAGGGTATTATTCCTGAGCCCTATTACGATACTTACAGGGTCTTCTATGCTTCAGGATCGACAACGAATGCCGTGTTGTCGAGCGACCCTGCCCATTCAGGGTGGAGTTATATAGGAGACGGCAACTGGCACCTTTACGAGCTGCATGTTACCAAGGCGGGCCTGATTCAGATGTGGATCGACGAACGCCAGATCATTAATGCGAATACGGGTACGACATTTCCCTATAACTGGGGACTCGTGCTATTCGGATCAAACTCTGCCACACCCAGCAGTACCTGCAAGGCTGTAGATTATGATGACCTCGCGATCAGCAACACGGGGTACATAGGACCTGCAGGCGGTGGCGGCGGTTCCACACCCCCGGCAGTCCCGACAGGCCTTACCGTGAGACCTTAACCCTTTCCATCAATATACCGATCCCATTGAGCTAAGATAGATTTAGTATGATACCGGCTTCCATAGGACCTTACAAAACCCCGTCAGTGCTAATTACCAAGGGGTTCGAATCCCCCTTTCGATGAGGGATTGCAAGCGCTTGCAAACTCCGAAAACATTCAAATCCACGGAAGTGTTTGCAGAGTTACTGGCGGTTTACTGGCTCTTTCTTGAGCTTTTAATTTTTGGAAAGTTATTGAAATTATTTACAATGAATGGCGGAGAGACAGGGATTTGAACCCAGTATTCGTGCAGAAACGTGCAGAAATATTCGGTAAGCTATTTTAATACTGTAATAACGGCTACTTCTGCATCACTGTATGGGTTCGATTCCCATGCACTTCCGCCATTTTGTATTTATTGTCAACGGATTACAAGTCTTATTTTCCTTCGCCGTCGTGGGCACGCACTTTTCAAGGACTGTCAGGATTGTTCGGTCCGGAAGCCGAATAATCAACCTATTATCCTCTGATTTTGATATAGACCAACTGAAGGAATCTGGCGGAGTTTTGTTGAAGCCCCTCTAATTGTTTGACAGCATGCCCTTCTTTGTACTATTTAAAATATCAATGCAGACAAGGCTCGCCCGTTATTCACCATATCTTCTTTTGCCCATCACCATTGCCGGTGTGAAACCAAGTTATGCTAACCGCATATACATAAGCATGGTGGTCAAAACACCATGAAATCAAACCCTGTCACGAAAGAGGTCACAACCCTGGAATTCGGAGAATCCGGCCTGGATCGATTGTGTACCCGGAGACAAGTCTTGATTTGGGGCGGAGTCTCGGTCATCGGGTTGTCCGCCCTGTCGCCGGCATTTGCCCTGGATACCGGCAGACCTCTTATTATCATGGAGAAGGCCCAGGGCATGGTCATCTCCGATCCCGTCTTGTGCGTCGGGTGCGGCCGCTGTGAGCTGGCATGCACGGAATTCAACGACGGCAGAGCAGCGCCGGCCTTGTCCCGCATCAGGGTCGACCGGAATATCAATTTCGGCCCCCTGAGCCACAAGGCGTGGCGCGAAGGTCATGGCAACTTCGGAGACGGACTCATCATACAGGACCTTTGCAAACAATGCCCCCACCCTGTGCCCTGCGCCAACATATGCCCGGAAAATGCCATAATTCTCTCGCCCCTCACCAATGCGCGCGTGATCGATCCGGAAAAGTGCACCGGCTGTAAGATATGTCTCAGGGCATGTCCCTGGGAGATGATCTCATATGATCCGGATAGCCGAAAGGCGACCAAGTGTCACCTTTGTGAGGGAAAACCGAAATGCGTGGAGGCGTGTCCAGCAGGGTCCCTGAGCTATGTATCCTGGCGAGACCTGACCGGGAAAATCCCTCCCCGCAATTTGGACACCGCCACGCTTTCGCCGCAACGGGCCAACGGGTGCCGGGAATGTCACTTGCCCGGCCAAGGGGAGAATGTCCGGCAGGTAAGCACAATGCTCAGGCGAGCGCTGGGAAGATGGCGGTTGGATGCTTCAGACGGGATCGGCTTCAAGTGGGTCGACATGGCCGGTACGCTTCTTGTCCCTCTGACGATCGGCGCCGTACTGGTCCATGCTATTGTGCGAAAGGTCACCAGGCGATGAAACCTCCCTGTCTTCACCCGCTCCCCCTTCGGGTATGGCACTGGACTAACGCATTCATCATGATCGCGTTGATCGTCACAGGACTCTATCTCAGGCTACAAGGGATCGCGGCCCTCAAACCACACGATCCGGTCCTCTCATGGCACAGGTACGCGGGCTACGCCATGATTGGGGCAATAGCTTTCTGGCTTATCTATACCTTGGCGAGTAAAGACACGAGAAGCCAATACGGAATCAGGAAGAAAGATTTTCCGAACGTCTTTCCCCAAATACGATTCTATCTCTTTTCTATCTTCGCCGGAGCTGAAAATCCGTTCAAGGCCGACCCTGACCACAAGTACAACCCCCTTCAGAAGATGGCCTACGGCGCCCTCATGTTCTTCTTTCTTCCCGCCCAGGCATTGACAGGTCTCCTCTTCATGGACATCCCGGTCGTGCGGCCTTATCTCCTGTCGGAAGGCCTCATCAGGCCCCTTGACGCGATTCATGTGACCCTTACTTATCTACTGATCCTGTACGTCATAGTTCACCTCTATATGGCGACCCTGGGCGCTACATTTCTATCCCATACGAAGGCGATGATAACCGGATATGAGGACGAGGACAACAGGACTCACCACGAGGGCCCATCGGGTCCTGTCGCGGCTTCCCTGGAAAGGACAACAGAATGAGCGGATATGGAGGGTGGGCAGGCAAGGTCCTGCGCGTCGATTTGTCGACAGGAAGAATCCGGACCGAGAGCACAATCGACTGCTATAAAGACTACCTGGGAGGCACGGGGATCGGCTATAAGGTTATGTGGGACGAAGTTCCGGCGGGGACCACACCATACGATCCCGAAAACAGGATCATTTTTGCCGTAGGGCCGCTCGCGGGAACGAGTGCTCCCTGCAACGGCCGGACAGCCGTCACGACCCTCTGGCCTACCTGTTGGCCCATACCCCTGGTTGCGTCGGGACATATGGGCGGACAATTTGCCGCAGAACTGAAATATGCGGGCTATGACGCAATCATCGTCCATGGAAGGGCCGATCATCCCGTATGGCTCATGATTGCCGATGAAAAAGTCGAGATTCACGATGCCCGCAGATTATGGGGCCAGGGTACCCGCAGGACCGCCTACGCCATCTCCGAGATCATGGGTTCTGACGCGACCATAGCCTCAATCGGGCAGGCAGGTGAGAACCTGGTCCCCATGTCCGTTTTGATTAGCGGCCTCTCCCATTCCGCCGGCGGCATCGGATCGGTTATGGGGTCCAAGAACCTCAAGGCCGTCGGTGTCCGGGGTACGGGCAGCATCAGAATCGCAGGCAGGAAAGAGGACTGGGAAAAATTGATCAAATATCACCTCTCCCTCCTGGGCGGGAACAACCAGCACGTGGTGCCCAACTCACCCCAGCCCTGGGCGGAGTTCTTTGACCCGGCGTCGCGTTGGAATGCGTCCAGGGGGCGCCGCTGGGGAGCCGCGGCCCATCCGGTGGAAACAGGGACCTGCAATCCCCGTGACCTGAACCGGATTGCCTATCGCTCGAACCTCGCCGTGAACTGGCTTGGCGATATCGCCTGGAAGCACACAGTCAGGGGGAACGGCTGCACCGCGTGCCCCATCCGCTGCCACACGATGCTCAAGGTCCCCGCCGTAGAAGCGAAATACGGCATACCCGCCGTGGGGCAGAATACGTGTATAAGCGTAAAGTGGGGTCGCACGTTCTTCAAGGAGGTGCCCGGAGGTCCGCACGGAGCGACCAGCCTGGAGCATACCATGGTCGGAATGCATCTGGCCGATGACCTCGGCGTGTGGTGCAACTACGGTCAATTGCAGCGGGACTTCGTCAAGCTTTACTATGACGGTACAATAGAAAAAAAGCTGGGCTCCCGGGAATTCCGGAGTTATTCCTGGCAAAAGTATGAGAAGGGAGACCCCGCATTCCTCTTTGAACTCTTACCGCGGATCGCAAAAAGAGAGGGTGAGCTTGGCACGGCGCTGGGTCTCGGCACAGGTTACATGCTGGAACGATGGTCGCTCTCCGAAGAGCAGTGGGGCAAAGACAAGGACCTCGCCTACTGGAAGATGGGCCACCCCAAGCACCATTCCTCGGAAGAGACGGGGCAATGCGGTGTGCTCGTCAACCTGATGTACAACCGTGACTGCATGTGCCATTCTCACAGCAATTTCACCCGGAACGGATTGCCCCTCCCGGTGCAGAAGAAACTGGCAGCCGAGATCTGGGGCGCCCCGGAGGCCATCGACGGCATTGGTGACTTCAAGCCCATGCACCGGTCAAAGGCGCGGATGGCAAAATGGGCGCTCCTTCGTAAGGAGCTGCACGACTCGCTCTCCCTGTGCAACTGGATGGGGCCCTGGGTAGCGTCTCCAATAAGGGAACGAGGCTACAGGGGCGATGACTCCATAGAGTCAATGCTCTACAGTCTCGCAACAGGGGACAGGAAGAGCCGGGAGGAGCTGGACATGGTAGCCGAGCGTATCTTCCTCCTCCATAGAGCGCTCACGATCCGCGGCATGGGGACAAAGCAGATGCGCACCCATCACGACAAGATCCCCGAATGGGTCTTTACGGGCAAGAAAGGCACGCCAGCCTTCACAAAAGGCGCCACCCATATGGAGAGACATGACGTGCAGGTTGCCCTGGATATGTTTTATGAAGAGATGGGATGGGACAAGGCAACAGGAGCACCTACAGACGAGGCATACCAAAGATCGGGTCTCCGGGGCGTCGCCGATTTTCTGGCAAAAAGAAACCTGACACCGTCATGAAAGAGCCCGCAGCCATAGACGGTCCCTCCGTGAGCATCAGAACGGAATCCGCTGATAGAGCGGTCGAAATAATGGCGGAGGCGATCAGGAATTGGAGCGCGGCCTCGCAGCTTATTTCTGAGCAGGACATCCTGGGGTTGGTGAAAGCTCATCATTTCATACCCCCCGGCGCGGACAGGACAAGTGACAGCGAACCGGGCATTCTCGCCCAATTGGTTCGCAAAAATGACGATCTCCGTAAACTCACCGGGGCAGGTTCTCACTATTATTACTCCGCTCACTCCATGACCGGGGCCTACGCCACAATTCTCCTTCATAAGCTGGAGGGCCCCTTGCCGCTCATTGCCGGGACCGTCCGTCAAAGTGCCCGTGAATACCAGCGGCCCGTACCACTTTCTATTTTTTCGGACCCGCCCTTCGACCTCCCCTATCAGCAGGTTCTCGATTGTCTGGAGGCGATGGCAAAAGCCGGGGGTTATGATGATATTGCAGCAACCTCAACTTCGACATCGGCGATCTATCTTTATTCCACGTCCCACCTGGAGGCGGAACATGCCGCGATGCTGGCCGAATGGCTTGATGTCGGCCAATCCGACAGTCCCTGAGCTCCGGGGAAAGCGTGAAGTTACACCTGAGTTTGCCGAGGACGAAAAGGTCGCTTTTTGTGAAAGGCCGCGCTCTGTGGCGAAACACCCGGACGCGCCGCTTGGCCTCTAAAGTAACGAATGGGAAGTTGCGGGGCAACCGATCCACGTGACCCTTTTCTCCCCGGCTTCTGCATTGCAGGAATTAGTCCGAAATCGGAAATAGGCATGTGATGTCCAGGACCCACCGTTTCCTTTTCGTTTCCCGGTCGCCTGTAATCCCTTGTCCTTCCTTGGCTGCCTTTTATGGAAAGCGACACCGCCGCTTCGGTGGCGTCCATGCCTCTTCCAAAGATTGATGTCCATGAGAATAAGATCGATGGGACGGCCGCTTTCTACTGCCTCGATGGCCTTTTCGCCGCTGCCCACACTAATAACCTTCCTGTTCGAGCTTCATGCCTTGACTGAGCCGGATCAGTGCTTCATCCTCAACGAGGAGAATAGTCTTTCTGCCAGACACAAACTCTCCCTGGTCAGGTGCTAAAAAGTGAATCACTACAGAGTGAGGTTTTCATGTCTTTCCTCTATTCTTTTTCCCCTTTCGTCCCGTCCAGGACCCGCCGGATTGCCTCTGCGAGATCGCGTTTGCCGAGCGGTTTCATCACGAACTCTTTAATCCCCCTTTCCTTTGCTTTCTCCGGAGACGCGTTTTCGTTGTACCCCGTAAAAAGGATAATCGGGATATCAGGCCTCACCTTCAGAAGCTCCTCTGCCAGGGCGAATCCCGTCATCGCCGGCATGGTGTAATCGGTAATCACCATATCGAAGCCGGCGGGATTAACGTGGAATAAGGCGAGCGCATCGCGGCTGTCCGTCGTTCCGACAACTCTGTACCCAAGGCCCCTGAGGGTCTCCCGGCCCCACTCCACGAGAGAATTCTCGTCATCCACGAAGAGGATCACCTCGGTCCCGCGCGGGATGTCGTCCGCGGCAACTTCTTCCTCCCGCACGGAGGGTTCCGCGTGGGGGAGGAAGACTTTAAACGTGGTTCCTTTCCCCGGCGTACTCTCGACCGTGATGCCGCCGTTGAGGCTCTTCACGATGCCGTAGGTGACTGCAAGGCCCAAGCCCGTGCCTTGTCCACGCTCCTTTGTGGTGAAGAAAGGCTCGAAGATCCTTTTTATTACCTGGGGCTCTATGCCTGTGCCCGTATCTTTTACGGTAAGGCACAAATAACGCCCGGGCTCTAACCCGGCCGGAAGCGTGGAATAAGACTCGCCTGCGTCACTCAGACTTATGGTGAGCTTCCCCCCTTGTTTATCGCGCATTGAGAAACCGGCATTGGTGCATAAATTCATTACCACCTGCTGCACCTGGGAAGGGTCGGCACGCACGGTATCCGAACCACTCTTTATCTTTAAAGCAATCTTCACATTGGAAGGGAGTGTCGACCTCAGCAGCTTCAAAGTCTCCTTGATGAGAGGGGTTAATTGCAGGGGGATGACTTCGTGATGGGTCTTCCGGCTGAAGGCGAGGATCTGTTTCACAAGGTCTTTCCCTCTGAAGCCGGCTTTGAGGATGTGCTTGAGGTCGCGGTCCACGTTTGAGTTGCGAGGTATGTTGTCGTCGATCGCCAACTCGGCAAAGCCGAGGACTGCGGCGAGCATGTTGTTGAAATCGTGCGCGATTCCCCCTGCGAGGGTACCGATGGCCTCCATCTTCTCCGACTGACGAATTCTCTCCTCCATGCGCTCCCGCCTGGCCGCTTCTGATTTGAGCCGGTCCAGCGCATCCTTCAGATCGGCGGTTCGTTGCAACACTCGGGTCTCCAGTTCGTCGTGAGCCTTCTGCAGCGCCTGCTCCATTCGCGTCCGTTCAGTGATGTCGGTGAGGGCAGTACGCATTATCCCCAGTCCGTCGGCCTCCACCCTTATACTGTCCAGTTGCGCATAGAACACGGTGCCGTCATGTTTCTCGAGCGCCAGCTCGCAGGTTTGCCTCGCGGAAGATTCGAGTACTTTTCGTCTGTGAAGATAGAAGGGGTCCTGGAACTCCGGCCGGATGAACCTGGAAAAGGGTTCATTGACGAGATATCCTCTTTCGATCCCGAGAAGCCCTGCCGCCGTGAGATTCAACTCCAGTATCAAGCCTTCTTCATCCAGGGAAAGATAACCAACCGGGGCAAGGTCGTAAAGTTCGAAGTATTTCTCCCTTGATGCCTCGACCTCAAGGTGGGATTTTTGAAGCTCGTCGTTCTGCATCTCGAGCTCGATTTCGTGCACCTCGAGCTCATGGATAAGCGCGGCAGGGTCACCGGACCGTTCGTTTGACTGTTTCCCGGAGAGACATTGCTCTGCCTTCTGCCGAAGCCCCCGGTCGTCCGCTGAACGAGAGGCGTCTCTAGGCATGGTTCCTCCAATTCAGATTCTGGGCCTGATAGGATAGCATATTACAGTTTAAAATACATAACCTCCTCCGTCAAGAACAGCCGGTCCTCACTTTCATGTAAACGAGATGACAACCAGGGTAGACCGGGCGGTCTTGGCGCTGGCCTATGCGTCCTCAATGGTTTCCGCCCCCGCCGTTGCGGCCTCCGCCCCCGCCTCCATGTCCGCCGTCCCTGTCGTGTCCTCCGCCTCCATGTCCTCCGCCGCCGTGCCCCTCATATCCCCAGAAACACCCGCCAAGCGAAACCAGCATCAGCACCGCTACCATCATGAACATAACGATTCTTTTCATTTTTCTCCTCTTCTTGCGTGCGTAGCCTTGCACGCGAATTGCATGACCACTTGCACTAATCTCCGGGCTTCGGCCATGGAAAGGGTCCACCGAAGCCCTGATCAATCGGTGCTTAAGAATTCCCTAGCGAATCACGATCGGGAAGACGAGGCTGATGCCCGGAGATTGATACGGGGCCGGGCCATAGATAACCGGTGGAGGCGCATAGACGGTCGCCGGGTAGTGGCGGTAATACTGACGCCCATGCCGCTCACGTCCGTAGCTGTGCCCATAGTACCCATTGTGCCTGTTGTCGCCGAATGCCGGGACCGTGATTGCGCCGCCTATCATTGCAGCGAAGATAACCGCCATCACGACTTTGGCGACTGTCGACTTAAGCTTTTTCCCTTCCAACTGCGAGGTTTTCATAGTTGCCTTCCACTCTTCGAGTGATTCCCTGTTGGTGATTGTGGTGTGCGGTCCTGATGTGGAGACGATCGCCGTCATTTTGATCTGCCCTTGGCCTTTGCTTTTGCGTGATGGCTCTGGGGGTGGAATAATACGTCGGCATCCTTCTTCTGAGCCTCCGACATGCCTGCGTAGAGGGGCTCGAAAATCGGGATAAATGTCTTGACCGTGTCCGCATGTCCCTGGGTGATTTCGCCGTAGGATTTGAGATCCTCGACCGCGTTCATGGTGCCTGCTTTGTCGGACCTCGCCCTGATGAGCGCCTCCATCGTCTTCGCGTTGTCCCTCATCGCCTGGGCGACGTTATTCCATAGCACTTCCTGCTCAGGGGTAATCCTGAGCTTGGTATGGAGATCTTTGATCCGTGCCTCTACGCGGTCTGTCTTTGAGGTTGCGCCGCCGGTTTTCGCCGTGCCCTCCTGCACGGGCGAAGCAGCACGCGTTGGGCTGGTGCCCGCGAGGACCAGAATGGCGAGAAGCACCGTCGCAACAGCGAGTACAGTAGGATAGGTGAACCGATTGGCAATTCTTTTCATAATTCTCCTTATAAAGTTGTGTTTTTCATTACACTTTTTAGAATGCCCGGGTTTTCCCGGAGCCTGCATATCAGTCTCTTGGTGTGCCGTCGTACCGGATTATTTCTTTTCTCCTCAACTCCGTGTCTTATCCTCTTGTCTTATCCTCTTGTCTTCTCCTCTGGAATTCATCCATTTCCTTTTTGTACTTCGCCAGGTCGTCCTTTTTAAAGCACGTGTCGCAATACTCGCTCAAGTCGTTTTCTTTATTTATAATCGTCCAGTAGGCGGCGGGAGAACCGCATTTTATGCATGTCGGCATATAACCTCCTTTCCCGATCTTTCTCGAGGTACTGCATTCACACCGCTGATGCTCACGTTCATTTTTTCACCTTATCCAGAAAAAAGCTTATGAGGTCGATGGGAAGAGGGAACACAATGGTGGAGTTCTTCTCCGTTGATATTTCAATCAATGTCTGAAGATAGCGAAGCTGGAGCGCCATGGGGTTCTTGGAGAGTATATCCGAGGCCTCGGAGAGCTTTGTAGACGCCTGATATTCGCCCTCGGCGCCGATAACCTTCGCCCTCCTCTCCCGCTCGGCCTCGGCCTGTCGCGAGATGGCCCGCTGCATCTCCTGGGGAAGGTCCACATTCTTCACCTCCACATTCGAGACCTTTATCCCCCATGGTTCGGTGTGGGTGTCGAGTATCTCCTGAAGCCTCTCGTTGATCTTCTCCCGCTTGGAGAGGAGATCATCAAGCTCTGCCTGACCGAGGACGCTCCTTAAGGTCGTCTGGGCCAGCTGGCTCGCCGCATAAAGAAAGTTTTCCACGTCAATAATCGCTTTCAGTGCATCCA